>NZ_JBHXVO010000002.1:487549-646397 GCF_042672265.1 Nocardia sp. NPDC127526
TCAAACTACCCCCCCGGCACCCCGGGCGTTTTCACCCAAAAACCCCCCCGTAAAAACAAACGGCCCCCCCCCCTAAGGACCCGCCCCCCCCCACGGGTGTGGTGCGATCAGCCCGCGTTTTCGGTGCAAGCCGACAGGATGACCTTGCCCTGACGCGGCGAGGCGGAACCCGTGTCCGGGAACGCCGGAGCACTGGTGCCGAGCACCTCGATCGCCTTGGTCTCGGCCTCGGACTTGTTCGGCGCCCACGCCCAGCCGAAGCGGGTGTCGGCGCCCTGGGCGACCGCACCGCAGGCATTGGCGAAGTGCACGACGACCTCACAGTCGCCGCCGCCGCACTTGCTGATGGCAGCGCTGTCCGCGCTCCCCCAGCTCGTGTAATTCACCGCATAAGCGACATTTCCGGTGCTCCGCGAGAGCGCCAGAGCGCCGTACAGATCGCCGGCGGTAGCGGTGAAGCCCGGCTCGCCTTCGGCCGCCGCATGGGCGGGTCCGGCGGCCACCGCACCCATGGCGGCCATCGACGTGACAGCGAGGCCCATACCGGCCTTGCGCAGCAACGACATTCGATACTCCCCGTGCTGGTTTGTAATAACGGGACGAATCATGTCCGAGCCCACCCTGATTGTCCAATCCAACATCGAGGTTTAGACCCGGCGCATAACGGATACGACTTTCCCCAGCACAACCGCCTCATCACCATCGATGATCGGATAAGCCGGATTGCGCGGTTCCAGATACACGTGCCCGTTCCGGCGACGGTACACCTTCACCGTGGCCTCCCCGTCGATCATGGCCGCCACGATCTCCCCCGAGTGTGCTTCCCGCTCCTGCCGCACCACCACGATGTCGCCATCGCAAATGGCCGCGTCCACCATCGAATCCCCCCGCACCCGCAGCCCGAACACCGTCCCGCGCCCCACCAATTCCCGCGGCAGCGACAACACGTCATCGGTGTGCTCCTCGGCCAGGATCGGCGTCCCCGCCGCGATATCACCGACCACCGGCACCGCCACCGAATCCCCGGCCGACGCCGCCTGCTGCGGCCCCGCCTTCAGAAACAACCGCACATCCATAGGCCGCGTCACCGATTCACTGCGCTTGAGGAACCCCCGCTCCTCCAACTCCTTCAAATGCCTCGACACCGACGACGCCGACTTCAACCCCACCGCATCCCCGATCTCCCGGCTACTCGGCGAATACCCGTGCCGCTGTACCCAATCGCGAATCGTGCAGAGAATCCGCTGCTGCCGCTCCGGCAGCAGGGAGGTATCGAGATGCTCGAACCCATCGAAGTCGTCGTATCCGGTCACCGGGGCATCGTAATAGCGCACACGCGAATACACCGGTATCGCCACCATGAATAGGCTGGCCGTCGTGCAGGATCACGAGAAGTTGTTCGACCGGGTGCGCGGCACATTGCTGGGCGGGGCGATCGGCGACGCGCTGGGGTGGCCCATCGAGTTCCTGGCTCTGGCACAGATCCGGGATCGGTATGGGGCCTCCGGGGTGACGGGTTATCTACCCGGTCCGGTGCCGGACGCACCGCAGGCGATCACCGATGACACGCAGATGACGCTGTTCACCGCGGAAGGACTGCTGCGCTGTCCCGCGGGCGCGGACCCCGCACCTGCGCTGCGCAACGCCTACCTGCGCTGGCGGGACACCCAGCAGCAGGACAAGCCCGCACCGGATGCCGACGGATGGCTCGCGCAACAGCAATTCCTCTATGCGATGCGGGCTCCGGGCCGCGCCTGCATGAACGGGCTGCGCCGACAAGCCGAGGGCTACCTTCCCGCTCTGGATTTCGGCGAACCCGGCCCCGTGAACCCGTCGTCCAAGGGCTGTGGCACGGTGATGCGCTCCGCCCCGTTCGGCCTGGCCGGCTTCGGCCCGGACCGCGCCTTCCACGCCGCCATGCGCTGCGCCCAGCTCACTCACGGCCACCCCACCGCCTATCTCGCAGCGGGCGCGTTCGCCATCCTGATCGACAGTGTTCTGTCCGGCGCCGAACTGCCGATCGCCGTGCAGGACACCATCGCTCGCCTCACCACCATGCCCGCCGCGGCGGAAACCATTACCGCTCTCACCGCCGCACTGACGGTCACCCAGCTCGGTCCGCCCACGCCGGAGCGGGTCGAACAGGTCGGCGCGGGCTGGGTGGCCGAGGAATGCCTTGCCATCGCGGTCTATTCCGCGTTGTACGCCTACCGCACCGGAGACGTGCGCGGCGGACTGCTGCTGGCTGTCAACCATTCTGGCGACTCCGACTCCACCGGCGCCGTGGCGGGCAACCTCATCGGCGCCGTCCACGGCGTGTCCGCGCTGCCGATGGAGTGGATCGCCACGCTCGAGGGCCGCGACGAGTTGTTCCGCGTAGCGGACGATCTCGTCCTCAACTTCTGCTACAACGACCGCTCCGCCCTCGACGACCGCTACCCGCTCGACACCGCGCCGCTCACTACAGCGTGAAAACAGCGTGGGCCGACACCTTACGGTGCCGGCCCACGCTATTGCGATATACCCGAGTTCGGATTCGGGCTAGACGGTGAAGCCGAGGGCGCGGAGTTGTTCGCGGCCGTCGTCGGTGATCTTGTCGGGGCCCCACGGGGGCATCCAGACCCAGTTGATCTGGAGGTCTTCGACCAGGCCGCTGCGGACCAGGGCGTTGCGGGACTGGTCTTCGATGACGTCGGTCAGGGGGCAGGCCGGGGACGTGAGGGTCATGTCCAGTTTGGCGATGCCGTCCTCGACCTTGAGGCCGTAGACGAGGCCGAGGTCGACGACATTGATGCCGAGTTCCGGATCGACGACGTCGCGCATCGCCTCCTCCAGGTCCTCCAGGAACTGGATCTCCTCGGCGGACAGCTCGACCTCGGCGGTGGTTTCGGTGGTCGGCTCGGTGTCACTCATCGGACTTCTTCTCCCCATTGGCCATCGGCAGTGTGGTCTCCTCTGCGGAGGTTATCCGCACGACGGCGTCCTTGAACGCCATCCACCCCAGCAATGCGCATTTGACGCGGGCCGGGTACTTGGCAACGCCGGCGAGGGCGATGCCGTCGCCGATCACGTCCTCGTCGCCCTCGATGGTGCCGCGGCTGGTGACCATCTCGTCGAAGGCCTCGACCACCTTCAGCGCCTGCTGCAACGGCAGGCCGATGACCTGATCGGTGAGGATCGAGGTGGAGGCCTGGCTGATCGAACAGCCCTGGCCGTCGTAGGAGACGTCGGCGACGTCACCGTTGTCGTCGAGCTGGACGCGCAGGGTCACCTCGTCGCCGCACGTCGGGTTGACGTGGTGCACCTCGGCGCCGAACGGCTCTCGCAAGCCGCGGTGGTGCGGGTGCTTGTAGTGGTCCAGGATCACTTCCTGGTACATCTGCTCCATGCGCATGGTTTATGCAACTCCGAAGAAGCTCTGAGCCTTCCGCACCGCGGCGATCAGCGCGTCCACCTCGTCGAGGGTGTTGTAGACGGCGAAGGAGGCGCGGGCCGTGGCGGCGACGCCGAAGCGCCGGTGCAGCGGCCAGGCGCAGTGGTGGCCGACGCGAATGGCGACGCCCTCGTCGTCGAGGATCTGGCCCACATCGTGGGCGTGAATACCGTCGACCACGAAAGCGACCGCACCGCCGCGGTTCACATTGTCCGTCGGTCCGATAATGCGCACGCCGTCGACCTTGCTCAGACCTTCCAGGGCCGCGCTGACCAGCGAATGCTCGTGCGCCGCAACGGCTTCCATGCCGATCTCTTCCAGATACCGCACGGCCGCGCCCAATCCGACCACCTGCGAGGTCATCGGCACGCCGGCCTCGAAGCGCTGCGGCGGGGCGGCGTAGGTGCTGTGGTCCATGAAGACGGTCTCGATCATGGAACCGCCGGTGATGAACGGCGGGGTCTGCTCCAGCAGCGAGTAGCGGCCGAAGAGCACGCCGACCCCGGAGGGGCCGAGCATCTTGTGACCGGAGAAGGCGGCGAAGTCCACGCCCAGCGCACGGAAGTCCACCGGCATGTGCGGCACCGACTGGCAGGCATCGAGCACCGTCAGCGCGCCGACTTCCTGTGCGCGGCGCACCAATTCGGCCACCGGCGCGACCGCACCGGTCACATTGGACTGGTGGGTGAACGCGACGACCTTGGTAGCGGGCGATAGTTCGAGCGAATCCAGATCGATGCGCCCGTCCTCGGTGACCCCGTACCACTTCAGCGTCGCACCCGTGCGGCGCGCGAGCTCCTGCCACGGAACCAGATTCGCGTGATGCTCGAGCTCGGTGATGACGATCTCGTCGCCGGGGCCCACATGGTAGGGGAACCGGTCGTCGGCGAAGGCGTAGGTCACCAGGTTCAGCGATTCGGTCGCGTTCTTGGTGAACACGATCTCGTTCGCGTGCACGCCCACGAAGCGGGCGATATCGGCGCGTGCGCCCTCATAGGCGTCGGTGGCCTCTTCGGCCAGCTGGTGAGCACCACGGTGCACCGCCGCATTGCGCTGGATCAGGAAATTGCGTTCAGCATCCAGCACCTCCATGGGCCGCTGCGCGGTGGCGCCCGAGTCCAGATAGACCAGGGGTTTGCCGTCGCGCACAGTGCGGCTCAGGATCGGGAAGTCGGCCCGGATCCGGGCGACATCCAAGGCGGGCACCGTAGTGGTCATATCTACGCTCCTACAGCAGCAGAGGTGAAACGCACGTAGCCATTCGCATCGAGTTCGTCGGCCAGCTCCGGCCCGCCCTCGGCCACGATGCGGCCGCCGACGAAGACGTGGACGAAGTCGGGCTGGATGTAGCGCAGGATGCGGGTGTAGTGGGTGATCAGCAGGACGCCGCCGTTCTCCCGCTCCTTGTAGTTGTTCACGCCCTGCGACACGATGCGCAGCGCGTCGACGTCCAGGCCGGAGTCGGTCTCGTCGAGGATGGCGATCTTCGGCTTGAGCAGACCCAGCTGCAGGATCTCCTGGCGCTTCTTCTCACCGCCGGAGAAGCCCTCGTTCACCGAGCGCTCGCTGAAAGCCGGATCGATCTCCAGCTCGGCCATGTTCTCCTTGACTTCCTTCACCCAGGTGCGCAGCTTGGGCGCCTCGCCGCGGACGGCGGTGGCGGCGGTGCGCAGGAAGTTGGAAACCGAGACGCCCGGAACCTCGACCGGGTACTGCATGGCCAGGAACAGGCCGGCCCGCGCACGCTCGTCGACCGACATCTCCAGGACGTCCTCACCGTCGAGGGTGATGGAGCCCGAGGTCACGGTGTACTTCGGGTGCCCGGCGATGGCGTAGGACAGGGTCGACTTGCCGGAACCGTTGGGGCCCATGATCGCGTGGGTCTCGCCCGACTTAACGGTCAGGTTCACGCCCTTGAGGATCTTGATGGGCTCGCCGTTCTCGTCCGGGTTGGCGACCTCGACGTGCAGGTCCTTGATTTCCAGGGTGGTCATCGAATTCGAATTCCTTTGCGGGGAGGGAAAGTTGGTGTCAGACGCCGACAGCGGCGAGTTCGGCCTCGATGGCCGCCTCGAGCCGCTCCCGGACCTCGGGGACGGCGATCTTCAGGATGATCTCGTGGAAGAAGCCGCGCACGACCAGCCGGCGCGCCGCCTCCTCCGGAATACCGCGCGAGCGCAGGTAGAACAGCTGCTCGTCGTCGAAACGACCGGTGGCCGCGGCATGTCCGGCGCCGACGATCTCGCCGGTCTCGATCTCCAGGTTCGGCACCGAGTCGGCGCGCGCGCCGTCGGTGAGCACCAGGTTGCGGTTCACCTCGTAGGTGTCGGTGCCCTCGGCGGCGGCGCGAATGAGCACATCGCCCACCCACACGGTGTGCGCGTCCGGCTTCGACGAGGCCGGATCGCCCTGCAGCGCACCCTTGTACTGCACATTCGACTTGCAGTTGGGCTGCGAGTGATCCACCAGCAGGCGCTGCTCGAAGAACTGGCCGTCATCGGCGAAGTACAGGCCGAGCAGTTCGGCGTCGCCGCCCGGACCGGCGTAGCGGACATTGCCGGTCAGGCGCACCACATCGCCACCGAGGGTGACATTGGTGTGGCGCAGCGTGGCGTCGCGGCCCAGCTTGGCGTGATGCGCGGTGACGTGCACGGCGTCATCGGCCCAGTCCTGCACGATGACGACATTGAGCGCGGCGGAGTCGCCGAGCACGAATTCCACGTTCTCCGCGTAGGTTCCGCTGCCGCGCTGGTCGAGGACCACGGTGGCGCGGGCGAAGTTGGCCAGACGGATCTGCAGGTGCCCGTAGGCGACCTTGCCCTCCCCCGGGCCGGTGATGGTCACGGTGACCGGCTCGGCCACTTCGATTTCCGCGCCGACCGACACGATGGTGGCCTGCTCGAAGCCCGAGTATGCCTGCGCGGCAACACGATCGGTGGGCACGCCGCCCTCGCCGAGGCGAGAGTCGCTGCGCTCCACGGTTTCCACCGTGACACCGGCGACCTCGGTCACCTCGACGGTGGCGCGGCCGTCACGGACGGCGGTGCCGTCGTGCAGGCCGTTGAGGCGGCGCATCGGGGTGAAGCGCCAGGCTTCATCCCGACCCGACGGCACCTCGAAGGCATTCACATCGAACGAGGCGAAAACCTCGCCCTTGTTGACTGCCGGGGTACGAGCCTCTGCGGCTTCGGCAACGTTCTCGACGGCCATCAGCCGACGGCTCCTTCCATCTGCAGTTCGATCAGGCGGTTCAGCTCCAGCGCGTATTCCATCGGGAGCTCCTTGGCAATGGGCTCCACGAAGCCGCGCACCACCATGGCCATGGCCTCGTCCTCGGTCAGACCGCGGCTCATCAGGTAGAACAGCTGATCCTCGGACACCTTCGAGACGGTCGCCTCGTGGCCCATGGTCACGTCGTCCTCGCGGATGTCGACGTAGGGGTAGGTGTCGGAGCGCGAGATGGTGTCCACCAGCAGCGCATCGCACTTCACGGTCGACTTGGACCCGTGCGCGCCCTTGTTCACCTGCACCAGGCCGCGGTACGAAGCACGGCCGCCGCCGCGCGCCACCGACTTGGAGATGATGTTCGAGGAGGTGTGCGGCGCCAGGTGCAGCATCTTCGCGCCGGTGTCCTGGTGCTGGCCCGCGCCGGCGAAGGCGATGGAGAGCACCTCGCCCTTGGCGTGCTCACCGGTCATCCACACGGCCGGGTACTTCATGGTGACCTTGGAGCCGATATTGCCGTCGACCCATTCCATGGTCGCGCCCGCCTCGGCCTTGGCCCGCTTGGTGACCAGGTTGTAGACGTTGTTCGACCAGTTCTGGATGGTGGTGTAGCGGCAGCGGCCGCCCTTCTTCACGATGATCTCCACGACCGCCGAGTGCAGCGAGTCCGAGGAGTAGATCGGCGCGGTGCAGCCCTCGACGTAGTGCACGTAGGCGTCCTCGTCGACAATGATCAGCGTGCGCTCGAACTGGCCCATGTTCTCGGTGTTGATCCGGAAGTAGGCCTGCAGCGGGATGTCCACGTGCACGCCCGGCGGCACGTAGATGAACGAGCCGCCCGACCACACGGCCGAGTTCAGCGCGGAGAACTTGTTGTCACCGGACGGGATGACCGAGCCGAAGTACTTCTGGAACAGCTCCGGGTGCTCCTTGAGACCGGTGTCGGTGTCGAGGAAGATGACGCCCTGCTTCTCCAGGTCCTCGCGGATGGAGTGGTAGACGACCTCGGACTCGTACTGCGCGGCCACACCGGCCACGAGGCGCTGCTTCTCCGCCTCCGGGATGCCCAGCTTGTCGTAGGTGTTCTTGATGTCCTCGGGCAGGTCCTCCCAGGTGGCGGCCTGCTTCTCCGAGGAGCGCACGAAGTACTTGATGTTGTCGAAGTCGATGCCCTCGAGGTTGGAGCCCCAGTTCGGCATGGGCTTCTTGTCGAAGATGCGCAGGGCCTTCAGACGGAAGTCGAGCATCCATTCCGGCTCGCTCTTCTTCGCCGAGATGTCGCGCACGACCTCCTCGGACAGGCCGCGCTTGGCACTGGCACCGGCGACATCCTTGTCGGCCCAGCCGTACCCGTAGTTGCCCAGGGACGCAATGGTCTCTTCCTGGGTCAGCGGCTGCACCTGGTCGGTGGTCGTCGTCATTCGGCACTCCTTCCGGAGTCGTGTGTAGAAGTCGTTGCGGGCTGTGCAACGGGGGTTTCTGCGGTATTCGAAGTGTGTGTCGGCATGAGCGTCAGCGGCACATGCGTGGTGCAGGCGCAATCGCCATTGGCGATGGTGGCCAGGCGCTGCACGTGCGTGCCGAGCAGCTCCCGGAAGGCCTCCAGCTCGGCGGCGCACAGCTCCGGGAATTCCTCGGCGACGTGCGACACCGGGCAGTGGTGCTGGCAGATTTGCACTCCCGCACCGACTTTCCGGGTGGACGCGGCGAAACCGGCGTCGGTGAAGGCCTCCGCGATCTCGTCGGCCTTGGCTTCGGTCTCCTCCGGCGTATGCCTTCCGAGACGGTCGATACCGGCGACGATGACGCCGACGCGCTTGCGCGCGAACTCGACGATGGCCTTGTCGCCGCCGATCTCGCGGAGCTGACGCATGGCGGCACCGGCGAGGTCATCGTAGGCGTGGCCCAACCGGCCCCTGCCGGTGGCCGTCAACTGGTACTGCTTGGCGGGACGACCGCGGCCCTTCTGCTGCCACGACGCCGACCGGGTGGCGCGGGCCTCGCCCGATTCGATGAGCGCGTCCAGATGCCTGCGCACCCCCGCCGGAGTCAGTTCCAGCCGCTCGCCGATGGCGGTCGCGGTGATCGGGCCTTCCTCCAGCAGCAGCTTGATGACGGCCTCGCGGGTGTGTCCCTCGCCCGCCGGCGCGGGCACGACAACAGTCCGGGCGCCCTTTCGGCGCCCGGTGCCTGTCTCCGCGTTCCGCAAACCCACGGTTTTCACAACATCAGTGTGACGGAATTCCTTCCCCGGTTCCAGGAAGGGTCACCTTACTTGACGCGTATTCCCGGTGTGAAACATTGCACACCGGGTTCGCGCCGGTCAGGCGGGCGATCCGGCCGGTTGCAGATGGGCCAGCAGGAGCTTGATGAGCAGAACCGGAGCGACCCAGGCGAGCACGGCGGGCAGGCCGAGGGGAATCAAGAACGCCAGCGTCACGAAGGCGAACCCCGCCGGGAGCCGCAGCGCGGCCGGGACCACAAGAACGAATACCGCGCCGAGCAGGGCGAGAGCGTAGAGCGCGGCCGCGCTGAGCCAGCCGAAATCGGGGACGACGAGGGCGAGCAGGAACGGCTGCACATGGATGGCAACGAAGGCCAGATGATGCCGCGCGGTGCGGCCGGGGCGGTGGAAATGCCGTTTGGCCGAGGCGGTGGCATTGACGACCGCGCCGCCGCACAGGTCGAAGGCGACGAAGGCGATCACGGCGACGGCCAGCAGGGACAGATCCGCGCGGATTGCGAGCGCGACGGCCCCGGCCGAGCCGAGCAGGGCGGTTCCGTAGCAGAGCAGTTGTTCGCCGCGGGTGGCGTCGGGGGCGATGAGATGGTCGCCGAGGGTCCGGGTGTTCATGCGCGCTCCCGCAGTCCGTCGAGGCAGATATCCAGAATCGGCTGGGCCAGCCGGTCGATGGGGACCTCGGGGTCGACGAGCCATTGCAGCAGCACGCCTTCGATGACGCCGACGATCACCGTCGCGTGCGCCTCCCCCAGGTCGGGACGAATCTCCTTCAGCAGCAAGGCGATCGCCTGCCGGTGCTCGCGGTAGACGGTTTTCATGTAGTCGGTGGCCCACAGGTCCAGCAGGATCCGGGCGTGGTCGGGCCGACTCGAGATCAGTTCGAGAATCCCGCGCACCAGCTCCCCGAACCGGGTCAGCGGGGGCGCGTCACCCTCGAGGATGCGCCGGACCCTGTCCTGCGAATCGCCGCTGTACTGGTCGAACGCCGCGTCCAGCAGTGCATCCCGGCTGTCGAAGTACAGGTACACGCTGCCCTTGGCGATCCCGGCCTCGGCGGCCACATCGTCGATTCGCGAGGCGGCGAAGCCTTTTCGCGCGAAGACCCGGACCGCCGCCGCCAGGATCTCCTGCCGCCGCGCCGTCTTGTCGACCTTCTTCGGTGACATCCACACCCCTTTTATGACTGACTGTTCAGTCATAATAAGCGTTATACGGCGAGGAAGTCCAGCAGTCACCGCGAACCGCGAAAACCCCAGCTTCGCCATCACTTCGACCTGATCCCGCGCCAGCACGCGCATCGAATACGGGCTGTGATCGAGCGTGCTCACCGGTTTCCCGCTGTCCCCGAACCCGCGCAGATCGGTGGCCACCACGGTGTGCGCCGCCGCGAGCGCCGGGACGACCCGATGCCACATGAGGTGCGTCTCGGGAATCCCGTGCAGTAACAGCAGAGGCGGCCCGGAACCGCCTCGGCACCCGTGAATCGTGGTGCCCGAGACCGGGATATCGAATTCCGAGAAGCCGTTGAACATACCGGGTCCGCCTTTCGAGTCGCGTCGCTTCCCTCGCATACCCGGCTGCGGGAGGTCATAGCGTGCGCGCGGCGAATTCGGCCCGGTCTCGGCCGGGGCTCCGCATCAGCGGACGGCGATCAGTTTCAGGGGGGTTTCCAGGAGGGCTTCGCGGGAGTCGTCCCAGGCCACGGTGCGGGTGGTGACCGGAGAGGGGTCGAAGCGGCCGGTGGCGACGAGGTCGAGGATGTGCGGGATGGCGGGGCGGGCGTGGGCGCGGCCGGTGTGGAAGGTGCAGCAGCGCGAATACATCTCGAAGACCGGCATGGGGACGTCTTTGAGTTGCACGCTGACGCTGGTGCACCAGCCGTCGCCGGCGGTGGCGTTGATGGCGGCGCGGAGGGCGGTGGCGCCACCGGCGGCTTCGACGGTGACGGGGAAGCGGCCTACTCGTTCCTCGGGTCTGCCTTCGAGGGGCTCGGCGCCCAATTTGGCTGCGATGGACAGTCTTTCCGGGTCCGTATCGAGGTAGACGATGCGCGGTGCGCCGAGGGCTACGGCCAGACCGGCGGCGTAGAGGCCGATCGAGGGAGCCGCGCGGCCTCCGAGAACCAGGACTTCGGCGTGCGGGTCGGACGCCAATTGCGGCGCCACGGCGCGGTAGGCGTCGGGGATATTGTCGCTGGCGCTGGCGACCGCGGCCGGGTCGACACCGGCGGGGAGCGGGACCAGCATGTTGTCGGCGTGCGGGACGAGGGTGAGATCGGCCCAGAGTCCGCCCCAGTTCACGCCGCCGAGTCGTCCGAGACCGAAGGTGGACATGAACGGGTGGGCGGTGCAGTTGCCGGTGTTGCCGCGCAGGCAGGACGGGCAAGCGCCGCAGGAGATTTGGAAGGGAACCACCACGCGGTCGCCGGGAGCGACAGTCCGCACGTCCGCTCCGACGGCGACGACTTCGGCGACGCCCTCGTGGCCGAACGGATAAGGGCCCTCGAGGGGGAAACTACCGCGCAGGACGGCGGGATCGATATCGCAGGTCGCCACGGCAATGGGGCGGACCAACGCCTGGTCGGGGGCGTCGAGGACCGGTTCGGGGCAGTTCTCCCAGTGCAGTGTGCCGGGGCCGTCCAGTATCAATCGCTTCATCGACCGATCATCGCTAGAACGTTCTTTCCAGACAACCCACCCTAGGGGTGAGAATCACTCGGCGGCAGCGACTTCCGGACCCGCAGGCGCGAATCCCGCACCGTTGGCCGCGGCTTCGGCGAGACTCAGCCGAATCAGGCGGGCCATGGCCGCCGAAACGGTGTGCAGCGGTTCATCCGAGCGGCGCACCCGCGCGAGAATCGTCGCCCCCTCGTAGGCGGCGACCACGGTGGTGGCCAGCTCGTGCGCCTCCCCCGCCGGCAGCCCCAGATCGGTGAGCAATTCCGCGAACCCGTGCGCCATTGCATCGAATGCGGAAACGCATGCGGTGCGTACGGATTCGACATCACTGCCGCCATCGAGGGCGGGGGTGCCCACCGGGCAGCCCGTGGTCCAGTCCGACGCTTCGAGTCTCGCGGCCATGAAGTCGAACAATGTTGCCGCCGTGCCGAACACATCCGCGGGGGCCTGCTGGATCATCCGGCCGACCAGCACACCGGTGCCGGTGATGGCGGAGACGGCGATCTCCTCCTTGCCGCCCGGAAAGTGGTGGTAGATCGAGCCGTACGGCAGCGAGGCCGCCTCGCTCAGCTTCTTCAGACCGAAGCCGTGGTAGCCGTGGCGGGCTAGCAGCCCGGCCGCGGCCACCTCGATTCGGCGTTTGGACTCGGAAACCATTTATCCAGGGTAGGAGGGCAGACCGACATAGATCGGGCGAATCGGCCAGTCGGATGAGTTGCGAGACTCAATCTGCTTGCACCGACTGCACATTCGCATGTCACGCCGGTTTCGATCCGCCGGCGGCCGGTGCACCGGCGAGCTTGCGGCGGGAGAAGCCGGTCTCGCTTTCCACGTGCGCAGAGCAACCCGATGGAACGGTTGCGTCGCCTGCCGTACCCGACCTCGGCTCCCCCGGTGGGAGCCGTGACTCTCGTCCCCGCCTGGCTGGATGGCCGTGGTTACGTTCACGGCCCCTGCCGCCATGCACCGACACAGGAGCACCGACCGTCCGCGGATCGGAAACCTCCCACTAGGCTTTGCGAACGTGGCGGTAGTGGAGGGCGCGCGGCGCAAGGTCATCGACATAGGACGCCGGGCCCTGGGCCTGGACGTTCCCGCTGACGATCACACCGTCGCCGTACTGCACAGCGTCGAAACCGACGTTCCCGGCCTGGACCGGCGAGAAACGCTGCAGTTGATGCGGATCCGCCTGCTGGGCGCGACCGGCGCGGTGATCATGGCGATCTCCGCCCTGGGGGTGGGCGCGCAGCCGGTGCACCAGAATCCGACCTCGGGGCTGCGGGTGCTGGGGTTCTTCGCGCGAGCGCACACCTCGACGCTGGCCATGTGCATGATCGGCACGGTCGCGGTGATCATGGCGTGGCTGCTGCTGGGGCGGTTCGCCGTGGGCGGGTGGGGCGGGAATCCCCGGCATCGGCTGAGCCGCTCGCAGATGGATCGCACCTTGCTGCTGTGGATCATTCCGCTCAGCGTGGCGCCGCCGCTGTTCAGCAATGACGTGTACTCCTACCTGGCACAGAGCGAGATCGCGGCGCGGGGGCTGGATCCCTACAAGGTGGGGCCGGCCGATGGGCTGGGGCTCTACAACGTGCTGACCAACAATGTGCCGAACATCTGGCGGGAGACGCCGGCGCCGTACGGGCCGCTGTTCCTGTGGATGGGCAAGGGCATCGCGCTGGTGACCGGCGACAACATCATTGCGGGCGTCTGGCTGCACCGGCTGCTGGTGCTGGCGGCGGTGGCGCTGATGGTGTGGGCGTTGCCGCGGCTGTCGCGGCGGTGCGGGGTCGCGCCCGTGAGCGCGCTGTGGCTGGGGGCGGCGAATCCGCTGGTGCTGTTTCACCTGGTGGGCGGCGTGCACAATGACGCGCTCATGCTCGGGCTCATGCTGGCGGGGCTGGAGTTCTGCCTGCGGGGAATCGACGATCTGCAATTGTCGGATCGGCGGGCGTGGCTGCTGGTGTTGTTCGGGGCGGTCGTCATCACGCTGTCGTCGACCATCAAGATCACGTCATTGATCGCGCTGGGATTCGTGGGGATGGCGCTGGCCCGGCGGCTCGGCGGCGGCTTCAAACGGGTGATCACGGTGGGGGCCGGGCTCGGCGTGATCGCCGTCGGGGTGACATTGTTCGTCGTCACCGCGAGCGGTCTCGGATTCGGGTGGATCTTCACGCTGAACACCGCCAATGCCGTGCGCAGCTATCTGTCCTTGCCCACCGCCATCGGGATAGCGACCGGGTTCGGCGGGGTGCTGCTGGGGTTGGGTGATCACACCACCGCGCTGCTGAGCATCACCCGGCCGATCGCGAGTGCGGTGGCCGCGTTCGTCATCGTGCGCATGCTGGTGGCGACCTGGACCGGGCGGTTGCATCCGGTGGGCGCGCTCGGGGTGTCGCTCGGCGTGCTCGTGCTGCTGTTCCCGGTGGTGCAGCCGTGGTACTTGCTGTGGGCGATCGTGCCGCTGGCGGCGTGGGCGAACCGGCCCGCCTTCCGGGTACCCGCGGTCGCGCTCTCGGTCATCGTGAGTGTGCTCGTCATGCCGCGCGGCGCGGACTTCTATGTCTTCCAGATCGTGCAGTCGGCCATCGCGACCGTGATCGTGGGGCTGCTGTTCATCTTCATCACGCGAAATGCGCTGCCGTGGCGCAATCAGCCGGGGGTGTCGGCTCCGTCACAGGAGCCCACGGCCTACGGTGTCTCCTCGTGACCGCAGCCTCCGGACCCGCCGTGCGCATCGACGGCGTCGTGAAACGCTACGGCGAGACCACCGCGGTGGACGGGATCAGCTTCGAACTTGAACGGGCGCAGGTGCTCGCGCTGCTCGGACCCAATGGGGCGGGCAAGACGACCACCACCGAAATGTGCGAGGGGTTCGTCCGCCCGGATGCGGGAACCGTGCGCGTGCTCGGGCTGGATCCGATCGCCGATTCGGACACGCTGCGGCCGCGCATCGGGGTGATGCTGCAGGGCGGCGGGGCGTATCCGGGATCGCGGGCCGGGGAGATGCTCGACCTGGTGGCCTCGTATTCGGCCGATCCGCTGGATCCGACCTGGCTGCTGGACACGCTCGGGTTGAAGGATGCGCGGCGGACGCCGTACCGGCGGCTGTCGGGCGGGCAGCAGCAGCGCCTGGCCCTGGCGTGCGCGCTCGTCGGGCGGCCCGAGATCGTCTTCCTCGACGAGCCGACGGCCGGATTGGACGCGCAGGCACGGCATCTGGTGTGGGAGCTCATCGACGCGCTGCGGCGCGACGGGGTGAGCGTGCTCATGACCACGCACATGATGGACGAGGCCGAGCAGCTCGCCGATCAGCTGGTCATCATCGACCACGGGCAGATCGTGGCGCAGGGCACGCCCAGTGAGGTCACCTCACAAGGGGCCGAGGGACGGCTCGCCTTCCACGCGCCGCCGAAACTCGACCTGAGCCTGCTCGAAGCCGCACTGCCGGAAGGGTTCGCGCCCAAGGAGATCAGCGCCGGCTACTACCTGCTGCAGGGCGACATCACCCCGCAGGTGCTGGCCACGCTCACGGGGTGGTGCGCGCGAATCAACGTGCTGCCCACCGATATTCGCATCGACCAGCACCGCCTGGAAGATGTGTTCCTGGAACTCACCGGACGGGAGCTACGCGGGTGATCGACACCGCCAACCGGTTCGCACCCGGCACCTTCGCCCCCGACCCGCGACCCACCACGCGGGCGAAGATGCTGGCCGCCCAGACCCGCCTCGAGCTGATCCTGTTGCTGCGCAACGGCGAACAGCTGCTGCTCACCATGTTCATCCCGATCACGCTGCTGATCGGCCTGACCCTGCTGCCGCTCAACGGGCTCGGCGACCACCGGGTCGAACGCGTGGTGCCCGCGGTGATGATGGTGGCCGTCATGTCCACCGCCTTCACCGGCCAGGCCATCGCCGTCGGCTTCGACCGCCGCTACGGGGCGCTGAAACGCCTGGGCGCCACTCCCCTTCCCCGCTGGGGCATCGTGGCGGGCAAGTGCGCGGCCGTGCTGATCGTGGTGGTCCTGCAATCAATTCTGCTGGGCGCCATCGGTTTCGCACTGGGCTGGCGCCCGTCGATCTCCGGCCTGCTCCTCGGTGCGATCGTCATCGCTCTCGGCACGGCCACCTTCGCCGCCCTCGGCCTGCTCCTGGGCGGCACCCTCAAGGCCGAAATCGTGCTGGCCCTGGCGAATATCCTCTGGTTCGTCATGCTCGGCATCGCCAGCCTGGTGCTCATGTCCGACGACTTGCCGAGCGCGGTGAGCCTACTCGCCCGCGCGGTTCCTTCGGGCGCCCTGTCGCACTGCCTCGAACAGGCGTTGCGGAACAGCATCGATTGGTACGGCGTCGCGGTCTTGGCCGCTTGGGGCGGCGTGAGCGGCTGGCTCGCGACCCGCTTCTTCCGCTTCGACTGAGCGCCATTCGCACTGATCGGGGGCACGCAGCGGCGGCCACGACGCTGATCGGGGGCACGCGGCAGCGGCCACGACGCTGGTCGGGTCACGCGGCAGCGGCCACGACGCTGGTCGGGTCACGCGACAGCGGCCTCGACGCCAGTGGGGGTTCGGGGGCCGAGCCCCCGAGAGTCTCCTGGGGGTTCGGGGGCGAAGCCCCTGAGAGTTTCGAGAGTTGTACTGACTCTTACACGTTGTAGTAGGCCGGGTGCGGAGGGCGAATCGCGTCCCGCTACCATCGGTGCGTGCTTGCTCGCGCATTCCAGCGATTCGCCGACCTGTTCCCGATGCCCTCGCTTCGGGCGCAGCGCTTGATCGCCTTCACGGTGATCCTCACCCAGGCCGGAATCTCGGTGACCGGAGCCATTGTCCGCGTCACCGCCTCGGGTCTCGGCTGCCCGACCTGGCCGCAGTGCTTCCCCGGCAGCTTCACGCCGATGGCGGTGGCCGAGGTGCCGGTGCTGCACCAGGCCGTCGAATTCGGCAATCGCATGCTGACTTTCGTGGTGACGCTGTTCGCGGCCGCGGTGGTGATCGCGGTGACGCGGGCCAAGCGGCGGCGCGAGGTGCAGCTCTACGCGTGGCTCATGCCCGGCGGCACCGTGGTGCAGGCGATCATCGGCGGCATCACCGTGCGCACCGGACTGCTGTGGTGGACGGTCGCGGTGCACCTGCTGGCCTCCATGGTCATGGTGTGGCTGGCCGTGCTGCTCTACGCCAAGATCTGCGAGCCCGACGACGGGGTGCAGACGGTGCGGGTCCCGAAGCCCCTGCGGCTGCTGACCGTGCTGAGCGGCGTCCTGCTCGCCGCGACCTTGATCGCCGGCACCCTGGTGACCGGCGCCGGCCCGCACGCCGGCGACAAGAGCATCGAACGCCAGGTCGAGCGCCTGCAGGTCGAGATCGTCACCCTGGTCCACCTGCACGCCGAACTGCTCGTCGCCTACCTCGCCCTGCTGGTCGGCCTGGCCTTCGGCCTCGCCGCCATCGGCATGAACCGCGCGATCCGCGCCCGGCTGTTCGTGCTTCTCGCTCTGGTGTGCAGCCAGGCGCTGGTCGGCCTGGTGCAGTACTTCACCGACGTCCCCGCCGCCCTGGTCGCGATTCACGTCGGCGGAGCGGCGGCCTGCACAGCGGCAACCGCGGCCCTGTGGGCGTCCATGCGCACCCGCGAATCAGTGCCCGCCGAGAAGCGCGAACCGGTCACCGCCTGACGGCCCGCCGCTCGTTTACGTTCGGCTGTCGGGCGTCAGCGGCTACCGCCGGTCGGCTACGGCGATCCGGCCGGTCGCGAGCACCCGCGACCGGCGTACCGGAACCTCGAGGGCGCGGGCCACGACCAGCAGATCCTGATCGGTGACGATATCCAGGCCGTGGACGGCGAACAGGGCGTGGATCTGTTCGGGCGTCCACGAGGACCGCAGGCGTTCCTGCGCTTTCGATCCCAATCGACCGCCCGCGGCGAGGAACAGCCGCAGCCCCCAGCGCTTCAGCAGCGCCGACCCCGACGCCGGGGTCGGATAGGTGGCGATGAGGCGGCTGCCGGGCGCGGAACGCCGGTCGATGATGTCGAGCGTGCGCTCGACCTCCGATTGGGTGAGATAGGGCATGACGCCCTCCCAGATCCAGGTGGTCGGCAGATCCGGCTGATGCCCGGAGGCTTCGAGCGCATCCCCCAGCGCGTCGCGCCCGAAGTCCACGGGTACGAAGGCAACGGATTTCGCGATCGGCTCCAGACCGCCGAGCCGCGCCTTCTTGTCCGCCTGCGAGGCGGGGTGATCGACCTCGAACACCGCGGTCGCAGCCAAACCAGGCATCCGCCACGCCCGGGCGTCCAATCCGGCCCCCAGCACCACGAGCTGCGGGTTTCCCGCCTCCACGACCGCCTCGTCGATCGCCACCGTCCGGGGGACGAGGATCTCCATTGTCGCCCTGAGCGTTTCGTACCTGATCCGCTCCCCCATCCGGCGCGGCTCGACCTCGGTGCGAGCCCGCTCCACTTCCGCCAGCTCCGCCTCGCGCAACAATCGCGCCGCCACCGGATCGGCGAATCTCCCCACCGCGACCCGGCCGTCCCCGATCGCCCGCGCCTGACAGACCAGCACCGCGGTCCGGCTCGCTTCGTTACCTGCCATAACGAGCAATTATGCTGCCGAGCCCGCCCGGCATCGCAGCGGATGCGCCGTTCCGTACGTGTCAGGGCAGGTCGGCCACGGCTACCCGAGTGTTGGCGAGCCATTCCGGCGATTCATACGGGATCTCCAGCGCGCGAGCAATGCCGAGCAGATCCTCGTCGGTGTCGATATCCAGGCCATGGGCCGTGCACAAGGCGGCGATCTGCGCGGGCGTCCACAGCGACCGAATGCGTTCCTCCCGTTTCGCCCCGGCGGCGCCGGCCAGCGTCAGCCAGAGCCGAACTCCCCACGGCGCGAGCAGCACCGAATGCACCGTGCGCGTGGTGTAGCCGACGATCACGCGGCTGCCCGGCGCGGACCGGGCGGCAATGCCCCGGAGCATGCGTTCCACATGCGGCTTCCGCAGATACCGCACTCCGCCCTCCCAGATCCACGTCGTCGGCTCCGACGCGACCTGCCCGGCCGCCTCGAGCGCGGATTCCAGTGCGGCGCTGCCGAATTCCACCGGTACGAAGCGCACCGACGCCGCGGCCGGATCCGCGTCCCCGATGCGCTCGCGCTTATCGGACTGTGCCGCGGGATGGTCGACCTCGAAGACGACGGTCCAGGCGAGCTCGGTCATGCGCCAGGCCCGTGCATCCAGCCCGGCCCCGAGCACCACGAGTTGTGGATTGGCCGCCGCCCGCACCGCGTCATCGATCGCGACCGTGCGCGCGGCCAGGATGTCCGCGAGGTCGGCGAGCATCCGGTAGCGCAGCCACGCCATGGTCCGCTGTGGTTCGGCAGCGCTCCGAACCCGTTCGACGGCAGCCCGTTCCGGAGCCCGCAACATCCGTATCGAGACCGGATCGGTGAACCGGCCGACCGCGACCCGGCCATCCGCGGCCGCCCGGGCCTGGCAGGTCACGATGCCGGACCGGCACATCATTGTGCGGCTCCCACCAGCAAGGCCCCCGCCGCGACCGCCTCGACTACGGCGAAGAGCCAGATCGGATAGAACGTCGTCCGCGCATCGAGCACCGCCGACACCACCCGACCCAGCACCATCCCGCCCAGCGCCGCGGCGACCGCCACCATGATCCCGTCCCGCAGCGATCCCGGATTCACCGCCGCCGCAATCAGAATCGCCGCCATGGCCACCCCGAATCCGCCGTACACGGCCCGCACCTCGTAGCGCGCCCGGACATCGTCGGCCCGCATCCCGAACGGCCGCACGGTCGCCCCCGGGGCCGCCAGCGCGTACCCACCCATGGCCAAGAACAGCACGGCCACAACCACAGCGATGACGACGGCCACGACAACCTCCACTCCGAAGACGATTCCGGATCAGCATGCGGGCCCGGGCACATCGGCCGCTTCCACAAACCTGCTATCGACGGCTCCCGCCGCGCAGGCAACCGGATCGACACCGCGACCTGCCCGGTATCGGCGCGCCCGCCCACCTCGGGTCGCCGATCCCGGGGACGAGCTCGCAACAGAGCGACGGACGGCCACGGCCGCACCGGCGCGGCAACGGCCGCCGCATCGCGAGCAGGGACGGGCCGTGGACAGCGACCAATGGACGCAGGCCGATGATTCGATAGGCGGTCTCGACAGGCGAAGGCCGGAGGCACAGCCGGAGCGCACGGACATCGCGGGTAAGCACAGGCGTCGGGGGGTAGCCTGCTGCTCGGTTGGATCAGGAGGTTGATGGTGGCCGCTGCGGCGAGGCGCGAGGGTGGGCAGCGTGCCGGGCCCATGGTTTGGCTGTGGGCCGGGCAAGCGCTCTATGTCGGTGCGGCGCTGGATCTTTCACCGCATTCGGGTTCGGTGTGGTGCCTCGCGGTCGGTGTCGATCGGCCGTTCACGCTGCGGGTCGGCGACGGTCGCCCGCTGTCGGTGCGCAGCGCCCTGATTCCGCCGCGTACCACGCATCAGCTCATAGCCGAGGGCGGGCAGATGGTGTTCTGCTATCTGGATCCCGCTTCGGACCGTGCGCGCTCCTGCCGCGAGCGAATGGCGCAGTGGCACGAGGCGATTGGTTCGCGGCACGCGCACGAGCATCGTTTGACGGTTCTCGGCGCGGCGCTCGGTCACGACTCCGCGCAGTCCGCCGATGAGCGCGCGGCCGAGTTGCTCGAGCTGGCAGCGCCCATCACTCCACATATCGTCGATGAACGCATCGCCGCTGCCGCGCGGGTACTCCGGGACGATCCGGCAAGCGCCATTCCCGCACGCGAGCTGGCCACCCGCGCGGGATTGTCGGAATCGCGGTTCCTGCATCTGTTCCGGCAGGAACTCGGCACGAGCCTGCGCCGCTACCGGCTGTGGGTTCGCCTCATGCATGCGGCAACGCTGTCGGCCGCAGGCCACAACCTCACGACGGTCGCCGCCGAAGCCGGATTC
Organism: Nocardia sp. NPDC127526; assembly: GCF_042672265.1. Taxonomy (NCBI): domain Bacteria; kingdom Bacillati; phylum Actinomycetota; class Actinomycetes; order Mycobacteriales; family Nocardiaceae; genus Nocardia; species Nocardia sp. NPDC127526. The sequence continues at coordinate 508,102 of NZ_JBHXVO010000002.1, forward strand.
GCCAGCCCTTCGCATCTCGCGGATCGGTTCCGGACCACATTCGGCCTCTCCGCGACCCGGCTGATCGCCACCGGCGTGCGGGTGCGCACCTGCCCGCCGCAGTAACCGGTCAGGACACGCCCTTGCATATACGCATACACCTACTTATAGTGACCCGTATACGTATACATCTACTTGCTCTTCAGTAAGTGCCAGGTAGCAACCCGGAAGGGTGCGTGTGATGACTGCACACCAAGCCTCGGCGATCCAGGTGCGGAGCCTGGAGAAGTCGTACAAAGACCTGCATGTGCTGCGCGGGGTGGATTTCGAGGTGGCCCGGGGCAGTATCTTCGCGCTGCTCGGGTCCAATGGCGCGGGCAAGACCACGGTCGTGCGCATTCTCTGCACACTGCTCGGCGCCGATGCGGGGACGGCCAGTGTCAACGGGTTCGACGTCGCCACCGAGGCGGCGCGCGTGCGGGAATCGTTCAGCCTCACCGGGCAATTCGCTGCCGTGGACGAAATCCTCAGCGGGCGTGAGAATCTCGTGCTGATCGCGCACCTGCGGCGAATCGGGAATCCGGGCGCGGTCGCGGATGAGCTGCTGGAGCGTTTCTCCCTCACCGAGGCGGGGGCGCGCCGGGTGTCGACGTATTCCGGTGGCATGCGCCGCCGCCTCGATATCGCCATGAGCCTCATCGGGAATCCGCCGGTCATCTTCCTCGACGAGCCCACGACCGGGCTCGACCCGCAAGCGCGCATCGAGGTGTGGAAGGCCGTCAAGAAACTCGCCGCGGGCGGCACCACCGTGTTGCTCACGACGCAGTATCTCGAGGAGGCCGAACAGCTCGCCGACCGGATCGCGATCCTGCACCAGGGGCGGATCATCGTGAACGGCACCCTCGCGGAGCTCAAGGCCCTGCTGCCACCCGCCAAGATCGAATACGTCGAGAAGCAGCCGACTCTGGAGGAGGTCTTCCTCTCGCTCGTCGGTGACACAGCCACGCACAAGGAACAGCCATGACCACTCGATTCCTCGGCGACACCGGCTATCTCCTGGGACGATCCCTGCGCCATATCGCGCGCAGCCCCGACACCATCGTCACGACGACGATCATGCCGATCGCATTCCTGCTGCTGTTCGTCTATGTGTTCGGCGGCGCGATCGAGACCGGGACCGACTCGTATGTGACCTATCTGCTGCCCGGCATCCTGCTCATCACGATCGCTTCGGGCATCGCCTACACCGCGTTCCGGCTCTTCATGGATATGACGAACGGCATTGTCGAGCGGTTCCAGTCCATGCCGATCGCGCGATCGGCCATCCTGTGGGCGCACGTCCTGACCTCGCTGGTCGCCAATCTGATCTCGCTCGTGGTGGTCCTGCTCGTCGCCCTGCTCATGGGATTCCGCTCCGGCGCGGGTGTGACGGCATGGCTAGCGGTCGCGGGCATTCTGCTGCTGGTCACCCTGGCGCTGACCTGGCTCGCCGTCATCCCCGGTCTCACCGCCAAGTCCGTGGACGGCGCGGGCGGGTTTTCCTACCCGCTCATCTTCCTGCCGTTCGTGAGCTCGGCCTTCGTGCCGACCGACTCCATGCCCGGCCCGGTCCGCGCTTTCGCCGAGCACCAGCCCGCGACGTCCATCGTCAATGCGATTCGTGACCTGTTCGCACAGCAGCCGGTCGGCGCCGATATCTGGGTCGCCCTGGGCTGGTGTGCCGGCATCCTCGTCGTTTCGTACGCGATCGCGATGAACATCTATCGCCGCAAGGTCTCCTAGCTCAGGTGCAGGCGGGTGAGGGGACGGCGCTGGCGGTGAGGATGTTGCATGCCCAGCCCGAGCTGATTCGCCAGGCACCGTCGACCGCGGCGAAGGGGACGACCATCTGCGACTTGCCTTCGGGTGCGGCGGCGAGACCCAGGGCCATGAGGGAGTTGTTCACCGCGGTGGCTCGATAGACCTGGAACTTGGGGTCGTATTGGGCGAGGACCGTGGACAAGCGGGTGATCAGATCCGGGTCCTTGTCGTCGTTTTCGACGCGCAGGGGTTTCGCGGCGGCGGGGATGGCGGGGTCGAGAGACTGGCGCAATTGGGCGTCGAGCTCGTCGACGGCAGGGACCGGGGGCGCAGTCGAGGGTGCGGGGGTGTCGCCGAGGGTGCCGGGGTAGAGCTCGGTGACGATTTCCTTCCAGATGTCGTCGGCGCGGAGCCATAGCAGGCGGGTGAACTGGTTGACGGCGACGGCGACGGAGACGTCGCGGTCGGGGAGGTAGGCGATGTAGGTGGTGTAGCCGGAGGTGGTGCCGCTGTGGCCGAACCACCGGCCGGAGACCATGACGCCGAGGCCGTAGGACAGACCGCCCCTGGCTTGGGTGGATTGTGTTCGGGCGTGCAGGGTTTCGGGCTTCAGGAGGTTGCCGCGGCCCAGCATGCCGGTGTATTCGGCGAGGTCGGAGATGGTGGACACCATGCTGGCGCCCGCGCCGTACAGGGTGGGGGTGTCGCGTGCGGTGACGTCGGTCGGCGTTTCGTCGAAGTAGGCGTAGCCGCGGCTTTCCGGTGTCGGCATGGTCGCGTCGACCGGATAGGTGGTTTCGGTCAGGCCGTAGTCGGCGACCAGGTCGTTGATGACCTCGTGAACCGGTTTGCCGGTGACCTTTTCGAGGACCAGGCCCAGCAGGTAGTACTCGGAGTTGGAGTAGGCGGTGCGGGTGTTCGGCGGGGTCGCGTACTGCGGGTTGCCGGTGATCGCGCGCAGGCGGTCACCCTCGTGCCAGCCGAGGGTCGGCGATTTCGCGTCCAGCTGTTCCTGATACGCGGGCTCGTGATCGAGATCGTAGACACCGCCCCGCATGCCGAGCAGGTCCCGCAGGGTGATGGTGTCGCCGTAGGGGATGCCGTCGACGTAGCGGTTCAAGCGGTCGTCGAGGGACAGCTTGCCTTCGTCGGCCAGACGCAGGACGGCCGTGGAGGTGAAAGTCTTTGTGACGCTGGCGATTCGTACCGAATCGTGAATGTCAGCGGGGCGACCGGTCGCGAGATCGGAGGTGCCGTAGGCCTTCACGTAGGTGCCCCGGTCCGGATCGACCACCGCCACCATCGCGCCCGGGATGAGCGCTGCCGTCATACCCGATTCGACGATGCGGTCGATGGTCGCCGCCGCATCTGCGGGGAAGGCCCGCGTTTCGGCACTGTTCCCGCAGCCGGCCAGGAAGGCGGCGAGCAGCACACCGGCCGCACCAACGATGAACAACCGGCTGCTGTGGTAAATGGCTCGTCCCCCTTCGGTTCTCATTCGAGAGTACCGAAGGGGGATGATCAGAAGTTCTGCCACTCCGGCTTGTTCGCCACCGCGAAGCGGTAGTAGTCGATCGCCTTCAGGTTGGCCGCCGCATCCGGATCCACGATGACGGTGACGTGCGGGTGCATCTGGAGGATCGATGCCGGGCAGAAGGCCGAGACCGGCCCTTCGACGGCGGCGGCCACGGCTTCGGCCTTACCCGGTCCGGTGGCGATCATGACGAGATGGTCGGCGTCGCTGATGGTTCCGAGACCTTGGGTGAGTACGTGGGTCGGCACCTGGCTCAGGTCGTCGTCGAAGAAGCGGGCATTGTCCTCCCGCGTCTTGGGGGTCAGCGTCTTCACGCGGGTGCGCGAGCGCAGCGACGAGCCGGGTTCGTTGAAGCCGATGTGGCCGTTGGCGCCGATGCCCAGGATCTGCACCGAGATGCGACCGGTGCCGGCGATGGCGCGCTCGTAATCGGCGGCGGCGGCCGGGATGTCGTCGGCCTGCCCGTCGGGACTGTGCACGTCGGCGTCGTCGAAGTCCACGTGCGAGGTGAATTCGTCGCGAATGAACTGGGCGTAGGACTGCGGGTGCCCGGGCGGGAGGCCGATGTATTCGTCGAGCAGGAAGGCCTGCACGCCTTGGAAACTCAGTTCCCCGGCGTCGTACTGCCGGATCATCTCCCGGTAGGCGCCCAGGGGCGAGGAGCCGGTGGCCAGGCCGATGGCGCGGGCGCCGCGGCGCACATGGTCGGCCATGATGCGGCCGGCCAGCACACCGGCTTCGGCCGCGTTGTCGGTGATCACGAGTTCCATGCGAGTCCGTCCTTGTACACGGTCAGTGGGGTCAGGTGGTGGTCGGTGACGAGCACATCGGCGTTCATACCCGCGCGCAGCGAACCTACTCGGTCGGCGACACCGAGCAGGCGGGCCGGGGTGGCCGCCGCCGCGGTCGCGGCCGCGGTCAGCTCGACCCCGGCGTGGAAGACCGTGCGCCGCAGCACATCCGCCGCGGTGGCTGTGCCGCCCGCGATCGCGCCCTCCCCGTGCGGGTCGTACAGGCGCGACACCCCGTCCTGCACCACCACATCGAGCACACCGAGGTGGTAGCGCCCGTCGGGCATGCCCGCGGCCGCCATGGCATCGGTGATGAGGGCGAGATTGTCCGCGCCGATGGTGTCGAACACCATGCGCACGGTGCCGTCCGCCAGGTGCACGCCGTCGGCGATGACCTCGGCCACCACATCACCGCGCCCGGCCGCGGCCATGGCGGCGGTGAGGAAATTGGCGTCGCGGTGGGCCAGTTCGGGCATGGCATTGAACAGGTGGGTGATGGACACCCGCCACCCGCGTTTCATGGCGTGCACCGAATGCTCGTAGTCGGCGACGGTATGTCCCAGCGACAGCACGATATTCGCGTCGGCGAGCACGTCGGCGAGCTTGTCGAAGTTCTCGGTCTCCGGCGCGATGGTCACCGCCACGATGCGCCCGCCCGCGAATTCCACCAGCCGGGCCAGCATGTCGGGATCGCCGGGCACGATCCGCTCGGGATCGTGTGCGCCCCGGCGATGTTCGCTGATGAACGGGCCTTCCAGGTGGATGCCCGCCAGCAGCCCGGTGTCCACCGCCGCACCGAGCAGGCCGATGCGTTCGCGCAGTTCGTCTTCGGTCGCCGAGACCAGTGAGGCCACCAGCGTGGTGGTGCCGCGGTCGCGATGGAAGTTCGCGGCCGCGGCGATGCCGTCGGCATCGGTTTCGGGGAAGCCGTATCCGCCGCCGCCGTGGCAGTGCACGTCGATGAGCCCGGGCAGAATGATCGGCGGTTCCTCCGGAAGCTCCGGCAGTTCTCCGTCGAATTCCATTGCCGGGCCGACATAGTCGATCATCGGGCCGTCGAAGGACACGACTCCGTCGGCGAGTTCGCCCACCTCGGTGAGGGGGACTACCCGCCCGCGCAGGATCGGCATCAGCTGGCTCGCCCCAGTGCGCTCCGCGCCGCCACCAGGGCGTCCTCAGCGGTCCGCGCCGCCATCACGGCCGCGGCGGCGGCCTTGCACTGTTCGAGGGTGACCTCAGCCAGCGCCGCCCGCACGCCCGCCAGCGAACGCGGGGCCATGGACAGCGTCTCGACGCCGAGTCCCACCAGCACACAGGCGAATTCCGGATTGGACGCGGATTCGCCGCACACACCCACCGTGACCCCGTGCGCGCTCGCCCCGTCGACCACCAGCGCGATGGTCGCCGCCAGCGCCGGCTGCCACGGATTGTGCAGCGCCGCCAGCGAAGACGACATGCGATCCGCGCCGAACAGGTACTGCGACAAGTCGTTCGTACCGATGGAGAAGAAATCCACCTCCGCGCCGAGCTGCCCGGCGCGGATGGCCGCCGCCGGAATCTCGACCATGACGCCGCGCGTGTCGATCCCGGCCTCGCGGGCGCGGGTGGCGAAATAGTTCGCCTCCTCGACGGTGGCGACCATGGGCGCCATGACCTTGACCGGCGTGCCGGTGGCCTTGGCGGCGGTCTCGATCGCGGTGAGCTGGTCGAGCAGCGCCCCCTCATCGACGCTGCTCAACCGCAGGCCGCGCACACCCAGCGCCGGATTCTCCTCCTCCGGCAGGTTCAGGAACGGCAGCGGCTTGTCGGATCCGGCGTCGAGGGTGCGGACCGTGACCGGCCGCTCCCCCATGATCCGGAAGATCTCGGTGTACTGGGCCGTCTGCTCGTCCACGGTCGGCGACGACTTGCGGTCCAGGAAAAGGAATTCCGTGCGGAACAGGCCCACGCCCTCCGCGCCGAGCTCGACGGCGAGCCGCGCGTCGGCCGCGCTGCCCACATTCGCGAGCAGCGGCACCGGGTGGCCGTCGGCCGTGCGGCCCGGGCCGGTCGGCGCGTCCGCCCGGCGTGCGCGCAAAGCCTCGACTTCGGCGCGCCGCTCGGCATCCGGCGCGATTTCCACGGTGCCACCGGTGCCGTCGAGAACCACCTCGGTGTCCTCGGCGATAGCAACGGCGCCCGGACAGGCCACGACCGCCGGAATGCCCAGCGCCTTGGCCAGAATCGCGGTGTGCGAGGTCGGCCCGCCGGCGACGGTGAGCAGCCCGACCACGATCTCGGGATTCAGCGTCGCGGTATCGGCGGGCGCGAGATCCTGGGCGGCGAGCACGAAAGGCACGGTGCTGTGCGGGATTCCGGGCGGGTCCACGCCCAGCAGCTCCGCCACCACCCGCTGGCCCACGTCCCGCAGGTCGGAGGCCCGCTCGGCCATCATGCCGCCGAGTGCGGCGAGCTGTTCGGCGAAATGCGCCACGGCCTCGGTGACCGAGTGCGCGGTGGGCCGACCGGCCCGGATGCCCGCGCGCACCTGGTCGAGCAGCGCGGGATCGGCCGCCAGGGCCGAGGTCATGAACAGAATGTCCGCGGCCGGACCCTTCGCGTCCAGCGCCTGCGCGCTGTAGCGCGCGGCGACGGTCTCGAAAGCGGTTTCGGCCCGGGAGATCTCGGCGTTCACGTCGCTCCCGGGAGCGTCGTCCGGCGAGGTGACGGGCGCGGACGCCAGCCACTTCACCGGTCCGAGCGCCACTCCGGGAGCGGCCGCGACACCGCGCACCTCATGCGTCAAGATCGGTCTCCAGCAGCGTCACCAGCTCGTCCAGGGCCGCGTCGGCCCCGTCCTCGGCGTGCAGGGTGACCTTGTCGCCCTGCTTCACGCCGAGGGTCATCACCTGCAGCAGGCTTCCGGCGGCGACCGGGTCCTTGCCGTCGATCGAAATCGTCACGGGGACAGGGGAAGCGGCGGCGGCCTTGGCGAAAAGCGCTGCCGGACGGGCGTGCAGACCGGTCTTCGACGCAACAACAGCGGTGCGAGTGATCATTCTTTGACGTTCTCCTTCTCGATTTCCACCTCGTCCGCTTCGCGGCCGGGGGTCTGCAGGTTCCAGCGTCGAATAATGAAGCTGAAGGTGAAGTAGTACAGCGCGGCGTAACCGAGACCGATCGGGATGAGCCACAGCGGTTTGGTGGCGATGCCGAAGTTCAGCAGGTAGTCGATGCCGCCCGCCGAGAAGGTGAAGCCGTCGTGGATGCCCAGCGCATTGGTCAGCGCCAGCGCCGAACCGGTGAAGATGGCGTGGATGAACAGCAGCGGCCACGCCACGAAGATGAAGGCGAATTCCAGCGGCTCGGTAATGCCGGTGACGAAGGCGGTCAGACCGGTCGACAGCATGATGCCGCCGATCATCTTGCGGTTCTCCGGCTTCGCGGTGCGGTAGATGGCCAGGGCCGCGGCGGGCAGGCCGAACATCATGATCGGGAAGAAGCCGGTCATGAAGGTGCCCGCGGTCGGGTCGCCGCTGAGGAAACGCGGGATGTCGCCGTGCACGCCGTTGTAGTCGCCGAGGGTGAACCACACCACGGAGTTGATGATGTGGTGCAGCCCGAGCGGAATCAGCATCCGGTTGGCAAATCCGAAGACGCCGCCGCCCACGACGGAGTTGTCGGCGACCGACTCGCCGAGCCAGGTGAGGCCGGAGTTGAAGGCCGGGTAGACGAACGACATGAGAACGCCGATCACCACCGCCGCGCTGGCGGTCAGGATCGGCACCAGGCGGCGGCCGGAGAAGAAGCCCAGATAGTCGGGCAGCTGCGTGCGGTGATAGCGCTGCCAGAGGATGGCGGCGGTCAGGCCCATCACGATGCCGCCGAGGACGCCAAAGTTGACCAGGGCTTGCGCGCCCTTGGAATCGGTCTTGCCCTCCAGCACGACCGGGGACATGGCCTTGAGCACGCCGTTGAAGGCGAGGTAGCCGACGACCGCCGCGAGCGCGGTGGAGCCGTCGGCCTTCTTGGCCCAGCCGATGGCGATGCCGACCGCGAACAGCAGCGGCAAATTGTCGAGCAGTGCGCCGCCCGCGCCCGCCAAGACATCGGCCACCGTGTTGGTGGCCGACCAGCGGCCGAGCATGTCGTCCTGTCCTAGTCGTAGCAGCAAACCGGCAGCAGGTAGCGTGGCGATGGGCAGCATGAGGCTGCGGCCGAGCTTCTGCAGTCCGGACAGGTCGATTTTCTTGCGCGTGCTAGGTGCAGCAGCGGTATCGGCCATGGCGGGTCCTCAGGATCTGTGAATAGGGTCACGCACATGTATGGTGACTGGTTATAACCAGAGATATACTGGTTATAACCAGTTTTGTCCACTCGACACGCTCGGAGGAATGATGTCCAAAGTCGATCAGATCGTCGCCGGCCTTGGTGGCGTAGGTAACATTGTCGAGGTCGAAGGCTGCATCACGCGCCTTCGCGTCGAGGTGAAGGACTCCGGTCTCGTCAAGGACGCTGACCTCAAGGCCGCCGGCGCCCACGGTGTCGTCAAGGCCGGTAATGCCGTGCAGGTCGTGGTCGGCCCGACCGCGGACGCCCTCGCCGACGACATCAACGATCTCCTCTGAACCGTCGTGAGCACTCAGATCCTGGCGCCCCTGGACGGGCGCGCCATGCCGTTGTCCGAAGTTCCCGATCCGGTGTTCTCCGCGGAGATGGTCGGATCCGGCGTGGCCATCGAACCGCCGGACACCGATGAGTACATCACCGTGGTCGCCCCGATCGCGGGTGCGATCGTGAAGCTGCACCCGCACGCCGCGGTCATCGTGGACGATGCCGGAAGGGGTGTGCTGCTGCACGTCGGCATCGACACCGTCGGCAAGCCCGACATCTTCGAGGTGAAGGCCGCCGAGGGCGATCGCGTGCAGGCCGGCGACCCGCTGGTCGCCTTCTCCCCCAATGCCATTCGCCGGCTCGGCCTCAGCGCCGCGGTGCCGGTGGTGGTGATGGACACCGCCCCCGGTTCGGCGCAGGACGCGGTCACCGGACCGGTCGCCACCGGCGCGGTGCTGTTCTCGATCTAGGCGCCCGGGCAGCCCGCCGGTCGCGCTAAGCGACTGAGCGCCGGCCCCATCGGTCATCCCGGCGTGCTTTTGGCCGGGATCTCGCTCTGTCCGGGTGGATTCCGGCCAAAGCGCGCCGGAATGACGGGGACTTCTCAGGCGAGCCGGGCCTCAACCATTGTGCAGTTCAATGGGTTTGGAGCTGAGATCATGCTGCGGCTGGGCGTTGTCGCCGGCCGACACCGTCATGTAGACCTGGTACCGGTCGGCCCGGTACCAGGAATGCGCGTGTTCCACGCAGCGGTCCCGCGAGTAGGACATGCGGTCGAACGCCAGCAGCGGGGATCCGGTATCGGTGCCGAGCCAACCCGCGTGCCGCTCGTCGGCGGCCACCGCGCGCACCGTCTGATCGGCGCGATCGACGGGGCAGTCGTATTCGTTGGCCATCAGCGAGTACAGCGACTGGGTGAGATCGCGATCGAGCAGTCCGGGCAGCAGATCGGCCCGGTACCAGCCGTCGTCGATGGAGATCGGCAGCCCGTCGGCGAGCCGCAGCCGCACCAGATGGAATGCCTTCTCATTGGCGTTGAGGCTCAGCGCGGTGGTCGACGCCGGCGGCGGCACGGCGTAATCGGTATGCAGCACAACGGTACTCGGCGTCCGCCCGAGCCGACGCATATCCTCGCTGAAGGACGCCATGTGCAGCCGGGAGCGCGCCACCCGCTCGGCCACGAAGGTGCCCTTGCCCGGAACGCGGGTGATGACGCCCTCGGATTCCAGCTGCCCCAGCACCTCGCGCACCGTCATGCGGCTGACCCGGTAGTCGTCGCAGAGTTGCCGTTCGCTGGGCAGCATCTCGCCCGGACGCAGCTTCGCGCACAGGGTCGTCAGCGCCGATCGCAGCTGCGCCTGCTTGGTTACGCGTCCCGCCACGTCATCCTCAGGTTTTCCGTTTCCCCCGCTCGCCGCGGGCTCATCGATGCCTACTTCTCGTTGCGCGCCTTGGGGAATCGCTTCTGGCGGGCGACCCAACCGGCCATCTTGGCCCAGTGGCTCTGCTCGGGGGTGACGATGGAGGTCAGCTCGCGGTCCCACTCGTCGGCCTCGGTGAGCCCGTCGATGGCCTCGATCAGCGCCTTGGCCGTAGCGAGATCGGCGACGACGCGATCACCGAGGATGCCGTCCTTGCCGACCAGGGTGACCCGCACGCCGATGCGCCCGATGGGCTGCAGCACCGCGGTCGCGGAACCGCCGTGCTCGGCGATGAACCCCTTGATGGAATCGACGATGGACGGCGACAACTTCACTGGTGCCGGTGCGGTGGTAGCGCTCATGTGAGGGAGTTTACCCATCGGTAAAGCAGAGTCCATGAGCCACCGCGAACCTCACACCGTGGCGGGGTGTAGAAACGGATGATGCGCGCCATTCAGGTTTCCGAGCACGGTGGTCCCGAAGTCCTGCGGTCGGTCGAGGTTCCGGATCCGGAGATCGGTCCCGGGCAGTTGCTCGTGGAGACCGAGGCCATCGGGATCAACTTCATCGACACCTACATTCGCACCGGGCGGTATCCGCAGTCCGTGCCCTACATTCCGGGCGGGGAGGGCACCGGCGTCGTGGTGGCGATCGCGCCCGATGTCACCGAATTCAAGGTCGGCGACCGTGTCTGCTGGGCGGCGGCTCCGGGCAGCTACGCCGAGAAGGTGGCCGTGAACGCGGCGGTGGCGATTCCGGTGCCGGCCGGGGTGGAGGCGCCGGTCGCGGCTTCCATACTGCTGCAGGGCATGACGGCGCACTACCTGATCGAATCGATCTACAAGCCGGAGCCGGGCGAGACGGTGCTGGTGCACGCCGGGGCGGGCGGTGTGGGCCTGATCCTCACCCAGCTCCTCGCCGCACGCGGCATCCGGGTGATCACGACGGTGTCCACCGATGACAAGGAGAAGCTCTCGCGCGAGGCGGGCGCCGCCGAGGTGCTGCGCTACGACGACGAGATCGCCACGCGCGTCCGGGAACTCACCGACGGCGTGGGCGTCGCGGCGGCCTACGACGGCGTCGGCAAGGACACCTTCGAAGCCAGCCTCGCCGCCCTGCGGGTACGCGGCACCCTCGCGCTGTTCGGCGGGGCCAGCGGCCCGGTCCCCCCATTCGACCTCCAGCGCCTCGCCGCCGCCGGCTCACTCTTCGTCACGCGCCCGACCCTCGCCCACTACACCCGCGATCGCGCCGAATTGCAGTGGCGGGCAGGCGATATCCTCAACGCCCTCGCCGACGGCACCCTGACCATCCGCATCGGCGCGACCTACCCCCTGTCCCAGGCCGAGCAGGCGCACCGCGATCTGGAAGGACGCAAGACGACCGGCTCGGTCGTCCTGCTCCCCTGAACACCCGGATCGCCGCTCAGCCCCCAACCTTGGCCTGAGCGGCAATTGCCCGGCGCGCCAGCATAATCCACCGCTGCCGCTGGCCATCCGTCGCGGTATCGCCGGGCGAGGTGGCCAGCAGCAGAATCACATCGTCGACCGTGACATCGGGATACAGCGCGCCGTCACGGTGCGCCCGGTCGACGAGCCGTCCGACCGCGACCCGGCCGCGCTCCCGGATCGCTTCCAGCGAATCATCCGCCAGCCCGGTGACCGCCACCCGGAGCAGGCGTTCCTGCCGCATATCGATCATCACGCCGCGCAGGAGCGCGATGATCTCGTCGATCGCCGAGGTCTCACCTTCCTCGACGCGCGCCAGGGCCGCGTCCAGTGATCCCGCGATGACGGCGGCCAATTCGCCCACGATGGCGTCGATGAGGTCCTTCTTGTTCGGAAAGTGTCGGTAGAGCGTCCCGACCGCCACGCCCGCCGCCGCGGCGATCTCGTCCATTCCGACCTTGGGTCCGCGCGTGATCACCAGCTCGCGCGCCGAGGCGAGGATCGCCTCCCGGTTGCGCACCGCATCCGCCCGTGGCCGACGTTGCTCCGCCATTGGGTCGCCACCTTTCCTTGCACAGAACATGAACCGCTGGTTCACTTTAATAGTGAACGCACCGTTCATGTCAGGAGCACGGCAGTGAATCCATGGAACGAGACACACATTCCCGATCTCAGCGGGCGCATCGCGGTCGTTACCGGGGCGAATACCGGACTCGGCTTCGAGACGGCGCGGGCGCTGGCCGAACACGGCGCGACGGTTGTGCTGGCATGCCGGGATACCGATAGAGCAGCGGCCGCGGCGGATCGGATCGCACGGACCGCACCCGATGCCGCGATCGATATTCAGGCGCTCGACCTCGCCGCGCTCGGCTCGATTCGCCTTGCGGCCGAGGCGATCCGCGGCCGGTACGCGCACATCGACCTGTTGATCAACAATGCGGGCGTCACGGGCCTGTCCGGTACGACGGCCGATGGCTTCGAAATCCAGTTCGGCATCAACCATCTGGGCCACTTCGCCCTGACCGGCCTACTGCTCGAGCGACTGCTCTCCGCGCCTGCCGCGCGCGTTGTCACCGTGAGCAGCATCGGGCATCGTTTCGGCCGGATCAGGCCCGAAGCTCCCGCCGAGAGCAGCGGAAACGCCTATGCCAAGTCGAAATTGGCGAATCTGCTGTTCACCCATGAGCTCGACCGGAGGCTCGCCCATACCCCGGCGAGTGCGCTCGCCGCGCATCCCGGCGGGGCGAGCACCGAGGTCTTTCGCTACTCCCCCGCGGTATTCCGGTTGCCGAACTTGGCCATTGCCCGCCTATTCGGGCGAACACCCGCCATGGGTGCGCTGCCGACGTTGCGCGCCGCCACCGATCCGAAGGCGGTGGGTGGCCAATACTTCGGGCCCTGCGGGCTTTTCGAGATCCAGGGCTATCCGGAGGTGGTGAAGGCCAGCGCTCACGCCCATGACCGTGAGCGGCAGCGCGGTCTCTGGGAAGCCTCCGAGGCCCTGACAGGTGTCCGGTTCGGCGAGGTGATCAGTAGTCGCGGCCGGTGAGGCCGCGGTAGACGAATCTGGTGAGGCCGTCGACGGCCTGCTGGTCGGTGAGGTCGACCGTGCCGTCGTCGACGGCCTGCAATAGGCCGGTGGTGAGCAGGAACATCATGGCGAGGCTGGCATCGGGGGTGCTGGGAAGTTTCAGCCCTGCGGCGGCGAAGCCGTCCAGGTGGTCGGCCACGTCGGCGCGCTGTTCGGTGGTGAAGTCCGCGAGGATGCGGGCGAAATCCTCGTTGACCAGGGACGCCTGCTCCATGGCGCGGAAGACCGGCCAGTGCTCGCGGGCCGCGGTCCAGTAGCCGTGAATGTGGTAGCGGACCGCTTCCGGATCGGTGAAATCCGGGTTGTGATCCGGATCGGCCGCGCGTGAATCCCCCTCGTCGGCAAGGTCTTTCAGCAAGGCCTGCAGGAGCTCCTCCTTGCCGGCGAAGTGATTGTAGAACGACCCCGCGGCACGTCCGGCGGCCGCGGTGATGTCGGTGATCTTCGTATTCAGATAGCCGCGCTCGGCGAACAATCGCCGCGCGGCGTCCTTGAGCGCCTGCTCCGTCTCGGCCGACTTCTCCCGCCGTCGTCCGGCCATCCCGGCACCACCTCCTTGACAGCGGAAACTACCACCCATAATACTGAATTCATCTTCAGTGAATCTTTATTCAGTGTTCGGAGTTGGCATGTCAGCGCAGGTTCTCATTGCGGGCGCCGGTCCCACCGGCCTCACGCTCGGCATCGATCTGGCGCGTCGCGGGATCGCGGTGCGGATCGTGGACGCGGCCGAGACGTTCTTCGACGGGTCGCGGGGTGACGGGCTGCAGCCGCGCACGCTCGAGGTGTTCCACGATCTGGGGGTGCTCGATGCGGTGCTCGCGGCGGGAGCGCCGCAGGCGCCGATGCGGGTGCATCTGGGTGGGGAGTTCGCGGGCGAACGGCGGATGACCGAATGGCGGGAGCCGACACCGGATATTCCGTATCCCAATGGGTGGGTGCTGGGGCAATCCGATACCGAGGGGGTGCTGCGGGAGCGGCTGGCCGAGTTCGGGGTGAAGGTCGAATCGGCCACGGCGCTGACCGGTTTCACCGCCGATGACGGCGGTGTGACCGCGACGCTCACCCACCACGGCGGCACCGAGGAGGTGCGCGCCGACTATCTGATCGGCGCGGACGGCGGGCGCAGCACAGTGCGCAGGACGCTCGGCATCGCGTTCGAAGGAACCACCGACGAGTCGATTCGCATGCTGCTGGGCGATGTTCGCGCCGATGCGCTCGATCACTCCTACGGGTACTGGTTCGCCGAGCCGGATGCGCCCATGGAGGGGTTCGCCATGTCGCCGTTGCCCGGTGGCCGCAAATTCCAGTTCGCCGCGCCGCTGTCCGGGGATTCCGGGGCCGACCTGGAGGTGCTGCAGGATTACGTGCATCGGCTGTCGCGGCGTACCGATATCGTGCTCAGTGATCTCACCTGGTCGACGGTGTGGCGACCGAATATCCGCCTGGCCGAGCGCTTCCGGGTGGGCCGGGTGTTCCTGGCCGGTGACGCCGCGCACGCGCATCCGCCGACCGGCGGGCAAGGGTTGAACACCGGGGTGCAGGATGCCTACAACCTGGGCTGGAAACTCGCGGCGGCACTGCGGGATCCCGGCGAGGAGTCCGAGGCGCTGCTCGATACCTATGAGACCGAGCGGCGGGCGGTGGCCGCGAAGGTGCTCGGGTTGAGTTCGGAGATTCTGGACAAGACGGTCAATGGCGATGCGGATGCCATGTCGCGCGAGGGCACCGATCAGCTCGATATCAGCTACCGGAATCTGCTGTCGCACAGCGATCCGGTATCGCACAGCATTGCCGACGACGGTGCGCTCCAGGCCGGCGACCGCGCTCCGGATGCGCCGCTGACAACCGGCACGGGTGAGAAGGTCAGCCTGTTCGAACTTTTCCGTGGTCCGCACGCGACCCTGCTCGTTTTCGGCGGTACGCCGGACGAGACTGATTCGTCCGATCCCGGCCGTTCTGCGGCGTTGCCCGCGACGCAGATCCGGGTCGTATCGATCGCCGGCCCCGATGCCGAACCGGCCGAGGGCATCCTGGTCGATGCGGGCGGTCACGCGCACCGCGCGTATTCCGCCACCCCCGGCACCCGGGCCCTCGTGCGCCCCGACGGCTATCTGGCTCTGCTCACCCGCCCCTGACGTCGTCATTGCACCGGTGCAGGCTCTTGTCCGAATTCACCTGCACCGGTGCATGATCGCGACCGTTTCGTTCAGCAACCCGTGGGTAATACCGCCCGGGGGCGACTTCGGGCCGAAACGTGCAGAATGATCTTGCTGCCGCGCAAGACGATTCGCTGCAACCATGCAGGGCGACGCCGTAAGGTGGTCGCGGCGAGGAGGTCGGGCGGCCGCAGATGATGGCATCGGTCAGAGGGTGGTCTGGATGTTGGTGAAGGTCCGAAACGATGACCCGTCGCGGCTGTCGAGCACCGAGCGCACCGTCGTGAACTGGCTGAAGTCGTGGAGCGGGCCGCACGCCGTGCCCGGTATAGCGATCGTCCAGTGCCAGGACGCCGATGTGGTGGTGTGGACCCCGCAGACCTGTGTGGTGGTCGGCGTGCACGGTTTCACCGAACGCGTCACCGGCACCCTGTCCTGCGCCCAGGACCAGCCCTGGACGGTCGACGGCAAACCCGCACCCATCGACGGCGACGCCGACCCCCTCGAACGCGTGCGCCGCCAGACCGTCTCCCTCGCCGGCCAGCTCCGCTCCGCCCCCGGCCGCGAACACGTCCCCGTCAGCGGCCTGGTCCTGCTGGTCCCCCAACTCGGCAGCCGCGTCAAACTCGACAAGGGCGCCCTCCCACCCGGCATCGATGTCCTCATCGGCGACGGCCCCTCCTCCCTGCGCGCCTACTTCACCAAACTCGCCGAAGGCGCCGAACCCGCCTGGGACGCCGCGCAAGTGAGCCAGGCCCTCGGCGCCCTCGGCTTCGCCGCCGCCGCCAGCTACTCCGACCTCATCTCCGAGGGCTTCCCCCAGCCCGCCTCCGCCGCCGGCGCTCCCCTCCCCATGTCGGCCGCCCCCACCGTCCGAGTCCCCTCGGTCCCGGTCGAATCCCTGAGCCCCCCGGCGGCCACCGAGCCGAAACCACCCGCCCGGTCCGCCGAAGCACCCCGCCCGCACACCCCCGAAACCGGTGGTCGCAGCACCGAACCGGACAAGCCGTCGGCCCCCCGCCCCGCTCCGGCTCCCCGCCCCGAACCCGCCGCCGCCCAACAGGTCCCGCCCGCCTCCGACCCCGAGTCCTCCCGCCCCCACCCGGCCGCCGCAGCCGCCGCAGGCGTCGCCGCCGCCGGCGCGGCGGCCGCCGCCTACCGCGCCGTCTCCGGCACCTCCGACCCCCATCGTTCGGATCCCGCACCCCAGCAATCCCCCCCGGCCGCACCACAACAGGGCCCGGCCCCCCAGCAATCCCCCGCCTACCCGGGCACCCCACCGTCCTTCCCCCGCCCGTCCCGCCCGCCCCGCCGCTCCCTCGTAGACCGCCTCCGAGGCCGCCGCACCGAGCAGCCCATCCCACCCAACCTCCACCAATCCGACCCCCGCGCAACCCATTCCACCAACCAGCCGGCCGCCCCCGGCTTCCCCGTCTGGACCGACCGCCCCCACAGCGCCCAGGTCCCCACCACCCGCCGCCGCCGCGACCTCCCCATAGTCGGCGGCTTGATCCTCCTCTTCCTCATCCTCCTGATCACCGCCATGTGCGCCAGCCGCGGCTCCGGCAACGAGGAAGACCGCGACCCCCGCCCCACCACCTCCATCCGCGAAACCCCAACCACCTCCGCCGATCCCACCATCCCCAGCACCACCATCGCCCCACCCTGCTTCCCCCTCCAGCCCGGCTGCTGAACACGAACCGCTGTGCCGGACATGGCTATTCGGGCGGGAGCCCCAGGAACGCGCGGGCTGCGGCGCGGCGGGCGGAGGGGCGGAAGGCGGCGTGGCGGCCGGCGGCGAAGACGTCGTGGAGGCAGCGGGTGAGGGTGTGGGGGGTGCGGATGGTGGCGGTGCCGCCGCAGCGGTGGGCGAAGTTCACGATTTCGAGTGCCGCGTCGACTGTTTCGGTCACTGCCAGGGAGGTTGTGGCCTGCACGTCGGGTGGCACGAAGCCGGTGAGGGCGTGCTGCCACAGGTTGTCGGTGCGGTCGAGGAGGTAGGCGCGGGTCGCGCCGAGGCGGGCCAGCATTGTTCCCATGCGGTCCTGGAAGACCGGGTCGTGGGCCAGTGGGTGTTGTTGACCGAAGGGGATTTTGGTGGCGGCCAGCAGGGCCAGTTCGTCGAGGGCTCGCTGGGCCAGGCCGAGGGGGACGGCGGCGAGCATGGAGCCGAGGGAGAAGAACGGGATCGCCGCGAGCGGGTCGTCGGACCAGCGAGGGGCGCCGAAGAGCGTCGTGGAGCGACCGGTGGGGACGGTGATGTTTTCGGCCGATACGTCGTGGCTGCCGGTGGCTCGCAGGCCGATGACGTTCCAGTTTCGGATGATGCGGGCTTGGTGGGCGGGGAAGAAGGCGACGCGGGCGGTGGGGGGTGTGCCGTCGTCGGGGGTGAGCAGGATGCCGCCGAGGAACCAGGTGGCCGAGGCGCAGCCGCTGGCGAAGGGCCATTGGCCGGACAGTTCGTAGGTGTCGCCTTGTTGGCGGGCGCGGCCGAGGGGTGGGAAACCGCCTGCGATCAGGAGGTTTTCGGGGTCGGCGGCGATCACCCGGGCTTCGGATTCCTCGACGCCGGAGAGGAGGGAGGCGCCGGCGTTGGCGACGGCGGTGCACCAGCCGGTGGAGCCGTCGGCGGCGGAGAGGCGCTCGATGATGGAGACGGTCAGGGGTAGTGGGGTTGCCAGGCCGCCCAGTTCCGATGGCGGTGGCGGTGCCGACGGTCAAGCTGGCGTACGGCACCAAGCGGTCGCTGCTGATGGCGGCGTGGGATCGGGCCGTCAAGAGCGGGCCGGACCCGCGGCCGGTCACGGAGCAGGAGTGGTTCCAGGAGATCCTGGCGGCACCGGACGCTCGGGAGCATCTGCGGTTGCAAGCCGTCTATTCACGCGCGGTCAAAGGCAGGATCGCGCCGCTGGTCGAGGTCATCCGGGCGGCCGCGGCCTCGGACCCCGAAATCGATGCGCTGTGGGCGACGATGCAGGAGGAGTTCCGCGAGAACCAGCGCCACACGATTCGCGCGCTGCAGCGCAAAGGCCGTCTGCGCCAAGGACTTACCGAGGAGACCGCGACCGATCTGCTG
Organism: Nocardia sp. NPDC127526; assembly: GCF_042672265.1. Taxonomy (NCBI): domain Bacteria; kingdom Bacillati; phylum Actinomycetota; class Actinomycetes; order Mycobacteriales; family Nocardiaceae; genus Nocardia; species Nocardia sp. NPDC127526. Next base: position 526,494 of record NZ_JBHXVO010000002.1, read on the forward strand.
TACACGCTGAATCACACGACCGTGTACAGCATGCTCGTGACGCAACTGGGGTGGAGCGGTGAGCAGTACGACCAATGGCTGGCCGCCACATTGATCGAACAGCTGCTCGAGCCGGAACCCGCTCCCGGCGAAGCGGGTTGAGCGGATCCGAGGTCAGGCCCAGCCGAAGAGGGTGTTGCCGATGGTGTTCCAGCCCAGGACCGAATCGACGGCCAGACCGCAGAAGACCACGGCGAGATAGTTGTTGGACTGCAGGAACAGTCGCAGCGGCTTCACCGATTCACCGCGGCGCACACCGGAATACAGCTGATGCGCCATCAGCAGGAACCAGGCGCCGGCCGCCAGAGCCGTTGCGGCGTAGATGACGCCGGAGGCGGGGACCAGGGCGAAGGTGGCCAGCACGGTCAGCCAGGTGTAGATGACGATCTGCTTGGTGACCGTCTGCTCGGTGGCGACCACGGGCAGCATGGGCACGCCCGCCGCCTTGTAGTCCTCCTTGTAGCGCATGGCCAGCGCCCAGGTGTGCGGCGGCGTCCAGAAGAAGATGACCAGGAACAGCACGAGGGCGGGCCAGCCGATGCTGCCGGTGGCGGCGGACCAGCCGACCAGGGCGGGCATACAGCCCGCGGCGCCGCCCCAGACCACGTTCTGGGAGGTGCGGCGCTTGAGGCCGAGGGTGTAGACGAAGACGTAGAACAGAATCGTCGCCACCACCAGCACGCCGCTGAGCAGGTTGGCCTGCCACCACAGCCAGGCGAAGGAGGCCAGGCCGAGGGTGATGCCGAAGACCGCGGCATTGCGGGTGGGGACGGCCTCGCGGGCCAGCGGGCGCTTGGAGGTGCGCTTCATGACCTTGTCGATGTCGGCGTCGGCGACACAGTTCAAGGTGTTGGCGCTGGCCGCGCCCATCCAGCCGCCGAACAAGGTGGCGAGGATGAGGCGGATGTCCACAGTGCCGCGGTCGGCCAGCAGCATGGTGGGAATCGTTGCCACCAGCAGCAGCTCGATGACGCGCGGCTTGGTGAGCGCGATGTAGGCGAGGACTCGGCGGGTCGCCACCGACAGCGGTCCGCTGCCCGTGACGCGGTCGGCCAGCACCGTCCCGGAGGAGCCGTGAGCGCCACCCGGCTGTTGCCCAATCCGCACTGTTTCTCCTCGCACGCCGTGCATCTTTGATCCGGTCTGAACCAGCAGCCCGCTAGACACAGCCCGGTGACGGCGCGGCTACTACTACAGAGAATGGTAGACCCCCGCCGACCGTGCTCTCGTCCAGGTCCACCCCTTGCGTGCCCGCGCGTCCGTTGCACGGCAGCGGCGAATCGGCTTCGGGAGAGCCGGGACACACCTTCGCGATCCGCTCGTCCCGGGTCACGGACAGGTCCGCGCGCGGACACGAACATACGACACGGCGGCCGGTGAAAGCGGGTTCTTGTACGGCCGCGAATCGCCCACCTCTAGGGTGGTGGGTACATCGGTGCGTCGTCGTCGTTTCTGTTCGATTGCCGTCGTACCGACCATCACCCCGCAGCGAACACCCGCCGCCCACAACCGCATCGTTGACGAGAAGGTCAGGAGAACCTCGGTCGTGTCAGTCACAGACGACATCCGCGCGCTCACTCAGCCGAACCATCCCACCGACTGGACCGAATTGGACACCAGAGCCGTCGACACGGCCCGTGTCCTCGCCGCCGACGCGGTGCAGAACGCGGGCAACGGCCATCCTGGCACCGCGATGAGCCTGGCGCCGTTGGCGTACACGCTGTTTCACCGCGTCATGCGCTTCGATCCGACCGATCCGGAGTGGGTGGGCCGCGACCGGTTCGTGCTGTCCTGCGGTCACTCCAGCCTGACCCTGTATGTGCAGCTGTACCTGTCGGGCATGGGCCTCGAGCTCGACGATCTGGTCAATCTGCGCAAGTGGGGTTCGCTGACCCCGGGCCACCCGGAGTACCGGCACACCGCGGGCGTCGAGATCACCACCGGCCCGCTGGGCCAGGGCCTGGCCTCGGCGGTCGGCATGTCGATGGCGTCGCGGCGGGAACGCGGCCTGTTCGATCCGGAAGCGGCGCAGGGGCAGAGCGCGTTCGACCACTTCATCTACGTCATCGCCTCCGACGGCGATATCGAAGAGGGCGTCACCTCCGAGGCGTCCTCGCTGGCGGGCACCCAGCAGCTGGGCAATCTGATCGTCTTCTACGACGACAACAAGATCTCCATCGAGGACGACACCACCATCGCCCTCACCGAGGACACCGCCGCGCGCTACCGCGCCTACGGCTGGCACGTGCAGGTCGTCGAGGGCGGCGAGAACGTCGTCGGCATCGAGCAGGCCATCGCGGAGGCCCAGGCCGTGACCGACAAGCCGTCGATCATCGTGCTGCGAACCATCATCGGCTACCCGGCCCCGAACAAGATGAACACCGGCGCGGCGCACGGCGCGGCCCTGGGCGGGGACGAGGTCGCGGCCACCAAGAAGATCCTCGGCTTCGATCCCGAGAAGAGCTTCGCGGTCGAGGACGCGGTCATCGCGCACTCGCGCAATCTGGCCGCCGATCGCGGCAAGGCCGCCCGCGCCGCCTGGCAGGATCGGTTCGACGCGTGGGCCGCGGCCAACCCGGAGAACAAGGCGCTGTTCGATCGCCTGCAGGAGCGCGCCCTGCCCGCGGGCTGGGCCGATGCGCTGCCGACCCACGAGGTCGACGCCAAGGGCACCTCCACCCGCAAGGCGTCCGGCAAGGTCCTGGCCGCCCTGGCCCCGGTGCTGCCGGAGCTGTGGGGCGGTTCGGCCGACCTCGCGGAGTCCAACAACACCACCATGCCGAACGTGCCGTCCTTCGGCCCGGAGTCCATCTCGACCGGCATGTGGAAGGCCGACCCGTACGGCCGCACCCTGCACTTCGGTGTGCGTGAGCACGCCATGGGCTCGATCCTGAACGGCATCGCACTGCACGGACCGACCCGTCCGTACGGCGGCACCTTCCTGGTGTTCTCCGACTACATGCGGCCCGCCGTGCGCCTGGGCGCGCTCATGCGCACCCCGGTCGTCTACGTGTGGACCCACGACTCCATCGGCCTCGGCGAGGACGGCCCGACCCACCAGCCGATCGAGCACCTGGCCGCGCTGCGCGCCATCCCGGGCCTGAACGTGGTCCGCCCGGGCGACGCCAACGAGGTCACCTACGCCTGGCGCACCATCCTGGAACGCGATTCCGCCGAGCGGCATTCGCACTTCCTGGTCTCCGAGCCGCCGCACCAGGACGGCCCGTCCGCGCTGGCGCTGACCCGTCAGGACATTCCGGTCCTCGCGGGCACCTCCTACGAGGGCGTCCGCAAGGGCGGCTACATCCTGGCCGAATCCTCCACCGCCACACCGCAGGTGATCCTCATCGGCACCGGTTCGGAGCTGCACCTCGCGGTCGAGGCCCGCGCTACCCTCGAGGCACAGGGCATCGGCGCCCGCGTGGTGTCCATGCCGTGCGTGGAGTGGTTCGACGCGCAGGATCAGGCCTACCGCGACCAGGTGCTGCCGCCGTCGGTCAAGGCGCGCGTCACGGTCGAGGCCGGGATCGCCATGCCGTGGCACCGGTTCACCGGTGACAACGGCGAGAACGTGTCCATCGAGCACTTCGGCGCCTCGGCGGACTACAAGACCCTGTTCCGCGAGTTCGGCATTACCGCCGAGGCCGTGGCCGACGCTGCTACCCGCTCTCTCGCCAAGGTGAAGGGATAAGCAAACCAATGACTCAGAACACCAATACCGCGGCACTGTCGGCCGCCGGTGTCTCGGTGTGGCTCGACGATCTGTCGCGCGGTCGCATCAAGTCCGGCAATCTGCAGGGCCTGATCGACACCCGCAATGTCGTCGGCGTCACCACCAACCCGACCATTTTCCAGGGCGCGCTCGCCAATGGCCACGACTACGACGAGCAGGTGCGTGAGCTCGCCGCCCGTGGCGCCGATGTGGATTCGGCCGTGCGCACCATCACCACCGATGACGTGCGCGCCGCGTGTGACGTGCTGGCCGAGGTCTTCACCGAGACCGGCGGCGTCGACGGCCGTGTGTCCATCGAGGTGGATCCGCGCCTGGCCTTCGACGAGGACGGCACGGTCGCCCAGGCGGTCGAGCTGTGGAAGATCGTGGACCGGCCCAACCTGTTCATCAAGATTCCCGCCACCGAGGCCGGGCTGCCGGCCATCACGCGGGTCATCTCCGAGGGCATCAGCGTGAACGTGACGCTGATCTTCTCGGTGCAGCGCTACATCGCGGTCATGGGCGCGTACCTGGACGGGCTCACCAACGCCAAGACCGCCGGGCACGATCTGGCCAAGATCCATTCCGTCGCTTCGTTCTTCGTCTCCCGCGTGGACACCGAGATCGACAAGCGGCTGGAGGCCATCGGCACCCCGGAGGCGCTGGCGCTGCGCGGCAAGGCCGGAATCGCCAACGCGCGCTTGGCCTATGCCGCCTACCAGGATGTGTTCGACGGCGGCAAGCACACCAATGTGTACGCGCGGCTGTCCTCGGCGGGCGGGAACAAACAGCGCCCGCTGTGGGCTTCCACCGGTGTGAAGAACCCGGAGTACTCCGACGTCATGTACGTCACCGAGCTGGTGGCGCCCAATACGGTGAACACATTGCCGGAGAAGACCCTCGAGGCCGTCGCCGACCACGCCGAGATCACCGGTGACACCATTTCCGGCACCGCCGCCGAGGCGCAGCAGGTCTTCGACGCGCTGACCGCGGCCGGCATCGATCTCGACGATGTGTTCGGCGTGCTGGAGACCGAGGGCGTCGACAAGTTCGTGAAGTCCTGGGAGGAACTGCTCGTCGCCACTACCGAGCAGCTGCAGGCGGCGGGGAGCAACTGACGGTGGCTTCCGGCGCGGCGACGACGGTCACGATGGGGAATCCGCTCCGCGATGGGCGCGACAGCCGGGTTCCCCATATCGCTGGACCGTGCAGCATGGTGATATTCGGGGTGACCGGTGACCTGTCGCGGCGCAAACTGCTGCCGGCCATCTACGACCTGGCGAACCGGGGGCTGCTTCCCCCCGGTTTCGCCCTGGTCGGGTTCGCGCGCCGCGATATGAGCGAGGACGAGTTCGCCCAACTCGTCCACGAATCGATCAGCGCCTCGGCGCGCACCCCCTTCCGGGAAGAGGTGTGGCAGCAGCTGAAGGAGGGATTGCGGTTCGTTCAAGGCACTTTCGAGAACGACGGCGCCTTCCACCGGCTGGCCACCACCCTCAAGGATCTGGATCGCGATCGCGGGACGGGCGGGAATTACGCCTTCTACCTGTCGATTCCGCCGGATGAGTTCCCGGTGGTGCTGGAGCAGCTGTCCAAGAACGGGCTGGCCGCGGCGGCGGCGTCCGCGCCCGGACATCCGCTGCCGTGGCGGCGGGTGGTGATCGAGAAGCCGTTCGGTCACGACCTGGAGAGCGCGATCCAGCTCAATGCCCTGGTGAACGGGGTGTTCCCGGAGCAGTCGGTGTTCCGCATCGACCACTATCTGGGCAAGGAGACGGTGCAGAACATTCTGGCGCTGCGCTTCGCGAACCAGTTGTTCGATCCGATCTGGAATGCCAACTATGTCGACCATGTGCAGATCACCATGGCCGAGGACATCGGATTGGGCGGGCGCGCAGGCTATTACGACGGCATCGGCGCGGCCCGCGATGTGATCCAGAACCATCTGCTGCAGCTGCTGGCGCTCACGGCCATGGAGGAGCCGGTCAGCTTCCAGCCCAAGCAATTGCAGATCGAGAAGATCAAGGTGCTCTCGGCCACCAAACTGGCCGCGCCCCTTGATGAGACGACCGCGCGCGGGCAGTACACCTCCGGGTGGCAGGGCAGCGAGCCCGTGGTGGGGCTGTTGCAGGAGGACGGGTTCGACCCGAACTCCAAGACCGAGACCTACGCCGCCATCACCCTCGCGGTGGAGACGCGGCGCTGGGCGGGCGTGCCGTTCTATCTGCGCACCGGAAAACGGCTGGGGCGCAGGGTCACCGAGATCGCGGTCGTGTTCAAGCGCGCCCCGCATCTGCCGTTCGACCAGACCATGACCGAGGAGCTCGGGCAGAACGCCCTCGTCATCCGGGTGCAGCCGGATGAGGGCATCACCATGCGATTCGGGTCCAAGGTGCCCGGATCCAGCATGGAAGTGCGCGACGTCAATATGGATTTCAGCTACGGCGAGGCCTTCACCGAGGACTCCCCCGAGGCCTACGAGCGGCTCATCCTGGATGTGCTGCTGGGCGTGCCGTCGCTGTTCCCGGTCAACGAGGAGGTCGAATTGTCCTGGCGCATCCTCGATCCCGTCCTCGAGCACTGGGCGGCCAATGGCCGGCCGGAGGCGTACGAGGCGGGCACCTGGGGCCCGGAATCCGCCGACAAGATGCTCGCGCGCAGCGGGCGGGAATGGCGGCGGCCGTGATCATCGATATGCCCGATACCGATACCCGCGAGGTATCCAAGCGCCTCGTCCAGCTGCGTGAGGCCAATGGCGTGATCACCATGGGCCGGGTGCTCACCCTGGTGGTGTGCACCCTGGACAGCTCCGAGGCCGAGGACGCCATCGACGCCGCCAATGACGCCAGCCGGGAGCATCCCTGCCGGGTGATAGTGCTGGCCCGTGGTGACCGCAAAGCCGACACCCGGCTGGACGCCCAGATCCGCGTGGGCGGGGATGCGGGCGCGGCCGAGGTGATAGTGCTTCGGCTGCAAGGCGATCTGGTCAGCCACGAGAGCAGCGTGGTCATCCCGTTCCTGCTGCCCGACACCCCCGTGGTGGCGTGGTGGCCGCGGGGCGCACCGGAGTTCCCGTCCAAGGATTCGGTGGGGCGCTTGGCGACCCGCCGCATTACCGACGCCACCTTCGCACCGGATCCGCAGGACACCATCAAGAAGCGCCGCGGCTCGTACGCACCCGGCGATACCGATCTCGCGTGGAGCCGCGTCACCTACTGGCGGGCGCTGCTGGCATCCGCACTGGACGAGGCGCCCTTCGAAGCCGTTGAATCCGTGACGGTTTCGGGTCTGCGCGACGAGCCCGCCCTGGACATGCTGGCCGGCTGGCTGGCCGCCCGCCTGTCCTGCCCCGTGATCCGCCGCACCGGTGAGCTGAAGGTGGAGTTGCGCCGCCCGTCGGTCAGCATCTCCATCGCCCGCCCGCAGCACGGCCGCACCGCGACCCTGACCCGCACCGGCGAACCCGACCAGCGTTTCGCGCTGGCCCGCCGCGAAACCCGGGATTGCCTGGCCGAGGAGCTGCGTCACCTCGACGCCGACGACATCTACGCCGAGGCCCTCACCGGAATCGAAAGGGTGACCTATGAGTAAGCCCGCCGTCGAAACCTTCGCCACCACCGACGAACTGGTGCGCGCCGCCGCGGCCCGCTTCGTCGCCGAGGTGGTGGAGGCGCAGCGCCTGCGCGGCACGGCCTCGGTCGTGCTCACCGGCGGCGGCACCGGCATCAAGCTGCTGGAATGGGTGCGCGAGGCCCCCGGCGACATCGACTGGTCCAAGCTCGACATCTTCTGGGGCGATGAGCGTTTCCTGCCCGTGGGCGACCCGGAACGCAATGAGGTGCAGGCCCGCGCGGCCCTGCTCGACCACGTCCCGGTGGACCCGGCCCGCGTGCACCCCACCGAAACCTCCAGCGGCGACTACCCGGACCCCCTGGAGGCCGCCGGCGAGTACTCGGCGGCCGTGCACGCCCACCTGAACGAGTACGGCGCCTTCGACCTGCACCTGCTCGGCATGGGCGGTGAGGGCCACATCAATTCGCTGTTCCCGCACACCGATGCGACCCGCGAGGCGCACGAACTCGTCGTGGCCGAGACGCATTCGCCCAAGCCGCCCGCTGTGCGCATCACGCTGACCCTCCCGGCCGTCCGCCGGTCCCGCCACGTGCTGCTCATCGTCTCCGGCGAGGCCAAGGCCGCGGCGGTCGCGGCGGCGCTCAACGGGGCGTCCCCGCTGGACATCCCGGCCGCGGGCGCCATCGGCAGCGAGTCCACCACCTGGTTGCTCGACGAGGCCGCCGCTACCGACCTCCCGCGTCGGTAGAGTAGTTCGCTACTCGCGCATTTCGCCCGGTCCAGTCTTACGCTGACCCTCGCGTGCCGTAAAGGCGGCACGGGAGGGGAAGCAATCATGATCGATGTCATCACCTTGCGCGGGACCGGAGAGACGCGCAATGCCAACGGCACACCGGCCGGAATGCTCGCCGATGTCACCAAGCTGCTGGATACCGAAAAGTTCAGCTGTTTCGAACCGGATTGGCCCGCCTCGGTGGGGCCCACGCCGGATGTGTGGGGGCCGTCGCTCGAGACCTCGGTGCGGTTGGGGATCGCGGCGGGAGTGAAGGCGATTCAGGATTCGCCCAGTATTTGTGGGCTGCTGAGTTATTCGCTGGGCGGGATCGTCGCGAGCAAGATTCTCGAAGGGGTGGTCACGGGGGAATTCACCAATGTCGACGGCTCTCCGCTGGAGATCGCCTTCGTGGTGAATATCGCCAATCCCATGCGACGCCCGGGTGAATCCGTGGGGGATCTCTGTCCCACGAACACGTTCGGCCTGCACGGCATTCGCGGCGCGTGGCCGTTGGAGGTGGAGGTTCGCGAGTACGCGAATCCGGATGACATCGTCACCTCCTCCCCCGCCAATTCGCCGCTGCGCGTCCTGGATGCCGGTATCTCGCCGTTCTCGCTGGTGGAGGGCGCCCGGATCGGCGATCTCACCCAGGTGCTCCATGCCGAACTGCTGGAATTCCTGCTCGAGGACCCGATCGCCAATATCGATCGCTATGCCGCCGCATTGCGTGGGCTGCTCGGGTACCTCACCCCGTGGCCCGATGGGCAGCACGTGCGGTACTCCGGGCACCACATGCCGGGCACCGGGGTGCTGTGGACGACCCATGCGGCCGACTATCTCAATGCCAACTTCTGACGTGGTCTCGGTGCACAGTGCACGAGCGGAAGGGTGAGTAGTCCGGCAATCGGCCGAATTGCGTTGAACGCGAACCTGTCCCGAATACCGGTGCCATAGAGTCCGTGGCCACCACCGGATGGTGGAGTTACTCGGACTCAGGAACACCTATGCAAAGTCGCATTTTCCGCACCTTCTTCACCCTCACCGCTGCCGCCTCGGCGGTCGTGCTCGCACTGCCGGGGACGGCCTCGGCTGCGGGGAGCATCGATTTCGCGCCGAAGGTGGATTCGCCTTCGGGAGGCTCGTTTCCGTCGTGGGGGCCGGGGCCCTCGCCGATCGGGACGGTAGGGGCGGACTTCACCGGGGACGGGATCACCGATGTGGTCGCGGCCGATTTCGGCGGGGACGGGCCGATCATGATGGCGGGCAAGGGGGACGGGACGTTCGCGGCCGGGACGCGGGTGGGATCGGCCGGCAATGGGTACGGCGCGGTGGGGGCCGGGGATCTCAATGGCGACGGGCGCACCGATGTGGTGGCGCAGGCGTGGACGTCGATCGCGGTGTTCCTCAATAACGGGGACGGGACGTTCAAGGCCGGGCAGAAGTACACGACGCTGGAGGGGGCGCAGCAGGAGGTGATCGTGGCCGATGCCAATGGGGACGGCAAGGCCGATGTGCTGAGCCTGGTCCCGACCGGGGTGAAGACCTGGCTCGGCAAGGGCGACGGCACGTTGAACGGCGGGGCGACGGCGATCATCGCCGGGCCGGCGGCGGCGTTCACGGTCGGGAAGTTCAACGCCGACAACAGCATCGACATCGCGATCAACAATGATCTGTTGCAGCAGGTGGAGGTGTTCACCGGCAATGGCGACGGCAGTTTCACGCGCACCGGCGGCAGCACCAGCGGGCTGATCACCGAGGATGTCCGCGCCGGAGACTTCGACGGTGACGGCATCGACGATGTGATCACCGCCGACTCGTTCTCCTTCAGCACCACGGTGCTGATCTCCGACGGCGCGGGCGACTTCCGCGACACCCACCGCATCACGCTCTCCGGCCTGGGCCCCACCAGCATCGCGGTCGGGGACTTCAACCGTGACGGCAAGCTCGATGCCGCCATGTCCGCGGTGCTCGACTCGAAGATGGTCATCTTCACCGGCAATGGTGACGGCACCGTCGCCAAGACCGGCGATCACGCGGTCACCTCGCAGCCGCAGACGCCGGTGATCGCCGATTTCGACCGTGACGGCAAGCTCGACATCGTGGTCGCGGGCGCCGCCAATGCGGTGTCGTTCCTGAAGAACATCTCCTGATCCGGTGCGGCCGGGCCGCAATGGCGGTCCGGCCTCCACTCGATCACGGTCGATCTCCCCGCGCGCGAAAGTCGTGGGACAGCAGTCCACTCGGATGGACTACTGTTCGGCAACCGAGCGGATCGCACCTCGGCGGGCCGGGTGCGGGTGGGGCATAGGAGAGGTCGGGCGTGCTCGAGACGGGTGAGGTCTTCGCCGGATACACCATCGAGCGGAGACTGGGGCGGGGCGGGATGGGGTCGGTGTATCTGGCTCAGCATCCGCGACTGCCGCGCAAAACGGCATTGAAGCTGCTGAACCCGGACATGTTCGGCGATGCCGAGGTGCGGGCACGATTCGAGCGGGAAGCGGATCTCGTTGCGCGGCTGGATCATCCGAATGTGGTGGCGATATACGACCGGGGCGTCGAAGGGGATCGGCTGTGGATCTCCATGCAGTACGTGGACGGAGTGGACGCGGCGACGGTGGATCCGCTCGCCCGAATTCGGCATTGCGCGACTACGCGAGAACCTCGGATGTCGCGTCCGATCTCAGCGAGTGCCCGCTGCGACCCAGGCGCAGGACGATCAAAACCCACAGAACGCTGTTGATCGCGCCGACGATTCCCACATCGATTGCTCGGCCGAACGCCATGGGCCCCACCCCTTTTACGAATGCCCATCCACGCTAACCCATCTCCGGCGAACTGGGGCCATTTCACCGTTCGCCCGAGGGGATGCGGCGATCGGCTCGCCGGGCCGGATGTACGCGCGGCCGGTCGGGTGCGGCGTCGGGTTCGGTGTCGCCGAGGCGCACGATCGTCCGGAATCCGGCGGCGATGCAGTCGGTGAGGTTCGGGAGGTCGGGTACCGCCGACGTGTCCGCATTGATTCCCACGCAGCACATGCCCGCGTGCGATACCAGCGTCACGTTCAGCGATGTGCCCGTGGTGGGTCCGAAGGCGTAGATGCGTTCGATCTCGGCGCCCGCCACATAGAGCGGCACCGGGGATCCGGGCACATCGGAGGCTACGAGGTCGACGTGTTTGAACATGTCGGTGAGGAGGCCGGTCGGCAGCCGGTTGAAGGCGGCGGCAACGGCATTCGACAGCGGGACGGCAGGTTCCTGCCGCCACGTGCGGACTATGGCGTCGAGTTCGCGTTCGAGCGCGACCGGGCCGGTGTCGCCGAGCGGCACTTCGAAGCGGGCCAGCGTGATGCGGTTGCCGCCGAGCGGATCCCCGTCCTTGCGCAGGCTGATGGGCATGGCCACGCGCAGCCCGGGCAGGTGCGCCCCGTGCCGATCATGGTAGGCGCGGATGCCGAGCAACACCGCGGCGAGAAAGGCGTCGTTCGTGGTGCATCCGGCTCGGTGCGCACCCGTTCGCAAGTCGTCGAGCGGCACCTCGAGCACCGCCATGGCCCGCCCGAGACCGCGCCCGGTCATCAGCGGGGACAGCGTGCGGGTAATGGGCCGCACCAGGCGCAACAGCGAACCTCCCAGGGCGAGGCCGTCGCGCACCGCTCGCGCGGGATCGGTGGCGACCCGGCCGAGAACGGGCAGCACCGCGGCGACCCCGCCGCGCATGAGATCGACCGCCAGCGCCGAGTTCCAGGACACGATATCGCCGAGCACTCCCGCGCCATCGGCTTCCGGTTCCGGGACCGGTTCGCGTGCGGTGCCGGCGCGAACGAGATCGAGCATTTCCCCGGCGATCCGGATGCCGCCGATGCCGTCGGTCAGGCTGTGGTGCACCTTGAAGACCAGTGCGGTCCGCCCCTGGGCCAGGCCCTCGAGCAGAGTGAACTGCCACAGCGGCCGGGCCGGGTCGAAGGCGGTCATCGCCTCGACGCGCGCGAATTCCAGCACGGCGGCGAACTCGCCCGGCGGCGGCAGTGCGATGCGGCGCAGATGCCATCGCACATCGAATTCGCGATCGGGGACCCAGCGCGGCGGCGCCAGCCCGAACGGCACGGCGGTCAGCCGGTGCCGGAATCGCGGCACGGCGCGGGTGCCCCGGTCGATCATGCGCACCAGGCGATTCCAGTCCGGCGACCGATCCAGTACTAGGACGGAGACAATGGTCGAGCGCAAGGCCGGATCCTATTCCATGCTCCAGGTGAACAGGTCCGATTGCGTCATATGGGATTCACGCGAACCCATGGCCTTCTACTTTCGCGATCGATACGTGCGGCCGGACGGCCGCCGTATCGTTTCCCTTCACTGTGCGCCCGCTCACGGACGCACAGCAGGGGCGAAAGTCCTTGCGGGAGACCCTGGATCCCGGTCCCGCGCTACCAGCTGGAGACGAAGGCGCGCAGCACCAGCACCACGATGAACACCACCGTGAACGCCAGGTCGATCTGGATATCGCCCAGCCGGATCGGCTTGAGCACCCCGCGCACCGGTGCGATGACGGGTTCGGTGCAGCGGTGGGTGAAATCGCGGGCCTTGAGCGCCCAGGGGGCGGGGGTGCCGGTGGACAGGGTCACGATCCAGTCCAGGATCAGCCGCGCGATCAGCAGTAGAAGGAAGATACCGAGTATTAATCCGAGCAGGTCTCCGATGAGACTCATGGCGACTCCTTCACAGTGGCTGCGCCGTCGGTCTTACCCATACCAACGTGCGTGACGTACTCGAAAGTGCCACGCCGGTCCGTTTCTCATGGGATTTTCAGATCAAAAGCGGCGGCCGGTCAGCGGGTGGACCACTCCTGGCGGAGGTGGTCGAGGATGACCGGGTGCAGCAGGGTCGAGACATCGGCGCGGCCGGCGCGGCGGTCGGGCGGGAAGACGGTGGCGGCGGTCAGCACGGCATTGTCGAGCGAGCGCGGCCGGGCGGTCGGGGCGATCTCCAGGCGGGCGGGCGCGTCGCGGGTGGCGAGGATGAAGCCCCAGTCGCCGAAGCTGGGGACGTTCAGGTGGTAGGGCGTGGTGTCCAGGCCCGCGGCGCGCACGGTCGCCTCGATGCACCAGAAGGATTTGGGCGCGTAGAACGGTGAACCGGATTGGATGACGGCCGCGCCGCCGGGTTCCAGGGCGCGGGCGAGCAGGCCGTAGAACTCCTTGGAGTACAGCTTGGCGATGGAGGTCTGGTCCGGGTCCGGGAAGTCGACGATGGCGGCGTCGAAGCGGCAGGCGCAGTCGCGCAGCCAGCTGAAGGCGTCGGCATGGACGACGGTGACGCGGGGATCGGCGAAGGCATTGCGGTTGAGTTCGGTGAGGGTGTCGAAGGTGCGGGCCAGGCGGGTCATGGCCGGGTCGAGTTCGACCAGGGTGACGGTTTCGACATCCGGGTAGGTGAGGATCTCGCGCACGGCCAGGCCGTCACCGCCGCCGAGTACCAGCACGTTCCGGCGTTTGTGCGCCAGCGCGGGGTGCACGAGGGCCTCGTGGTAGCGGTACTCGTCGACGGAGGAGAACTGCAGGTCGCCATTGAGGTAGAGGCGGGTGTCCTTGGTGCGGAACGGGGAGGCCGCCTCGGTGATGACAATGCGCTGATACGGCGATTGCTCGCTGTGCACAATGGGATTCGCGAACAGGGCCTGTTCGGCGGTGGCCTCGAACTTGTCGGCGTAGAGGTAGCTCGCGCCCAGGGCGGCCGCGACGGTGATGGCGGCCGCGCCGAGCAGACCGCGCGCCAGGGGGCGCAGGTCGTGCCGGAAGACGGTGAATACCAGGACAAGTCCCGCAATGGCGTTCACGGCTCCGACCACCAGCGCGCCGCGGATCTGGCCGAACGCGGGGAGGAGCAGGAACGGGAAGGCCAGACCGCCGAGCAGGGCGCCGATGTAGTCGGCCGCGAACAGATCGGCCACCGCGGAGCTCGCGGCCTGTTGCCGAATCCGTTGCAGCAGCACCATGAGCAGTGGAATCTCCGCACCCACGAGGCCGCCGATAATCAGCGCGACGAAGATCAGCGCGCCAGTGTAGATCTTCAGCCAGGCGAATGCCGCGTACAGCACGATGACCGAGAATCCGCCGAGGCAGGCCAGCAGCAGCTCCACGGCCGCGAATGCCGCTGCCGCCCAGCGCTGCAAGGGTTTCGCGGCCAGCGCCCCCACGCCCATGGCGAAGATCATCACGCTGAGCACGATCGACGCCTGCACGGCGGTATCGCCGATGAGGAAGCTGCCCAGGGTGACCAGCGCGAGCTCGTACACCAGACCGCAGGCAGCACAGACGAATACGGTCAGCAGCAGCCCGAGACGGGCCGCCCGCCGCCGTAGCGGAATCGCTTCCGGCACTACGACAGGCCCGCGGAGACGACCAGCGCCACCGCGATGTGCACCGCCGCCGACACCCACACCGCGGGGTTGCGACCATTGGGATCGACCAGCATCTCCCCCAGTTCCCCGGGAGTGAGCAGATCCAGCAGCACGAAGGCGACGCCCATGGCGATCAATCCGATGACGGCGTACACGGCGCTGGCGGCCAGCGCCCGCCCGATGCTGCCCTCGGAGGTCCAAATGGCGGTCGCCACAATGATTCCCACGCCCAGCATGTTGGACGCGGTCAGCAGCGCGGCATTCGGGTTCCGGTCGATCCAGATCTGATGCCGCAGGTTTCCGGGCGTGATCACATCGACCAGCACGAAACCCAAGGCCATCAAGACGATCCCGACGCCGCTGTAGGCCAGCGCCGCTCCCCCGTCGCGAGCCAGATCGGCAAGCATGTCCATCTCCTAGAAAGTGTTGGGCTACTTGCCCGAATTGTTTCCGCCGTTACCGCTGGCCGCACTCGACGTCGACGGCCAGTTCGACCCGGCCAGCCGGTCCCGATACCTCTTGTACCCGTTGTCGTAGCCGTCCACGTCGATCTTCGTTCCCCCCGCGTGCGCGCTCAGCACCACCAGCCAGGCCGGATACCGCAGGAACGTCAGGTCCTTGTCCCGGTACACCGCAGCCGGATTCGCCTTCTTGGAGATGTCCTTCTCCACCTTCGCCGGCGCATGCGTGGCCGTGTACACCTTGCCCCCGAGCTTGTCGTCCAGCTCGGCGGCCCGCTTGTACGTCTTCTCGATATAGGGCCGCGGATCATCCTTGTCCCCCAGCGAGTTCACCATCCCCGCAATGGCGCCCACTCCCACGAGCAAGGCCACCAATGCCCCGGCGATGCACCGCCCGACCCCCTTGACCGCCCCCTGCCGCTTCCGCCGAACTCCCAGCAACACCATGCCGACGAACGCCAGCACGGCCACCACGAGCAGACCGACCCAAACGAAAACCACTGCGCTGTACTCCTCCCGCCGCGCCGCACTATACGGGAGACTCGCCGGTCCCTACCACCGGTTCGCTACAGCTGACGCCCCGACACGATTCCGGTGCGGCGGTAGCCTGGGTTCGGAGGTGGATGCCATGGCCGAGGTCGCGTTGTCGTCCCGGGTGATGGCTGCGGCGGGACCGGTCTTCGGGGAGCTTGTCGCCGAGTCGGAATTCCTTGTCGGCGAGCCGATCTCTGCGAAGGGGCTGCCGATCCGGCCGCTCGCCGCAGCCGGGGTGATTACGCGTCGTTGATTTCTATGCGGCGCGGTTTGGTTGCGTCCGACTTCGGGGCGCGCAGGGTGAGGACGCCTTCACGCAGCCTGGCTTCGATGCGGTCGGGGTCGACGTTCTGCGGGAGAGTTACGCGGTAGTCGAAGGCGCCGGTGCGGCGGGTGCGGTGGCGGAAGACACCCTCGCGTTCGGTCTCCTTCAGCTCGCCGTGCACACGGAGCTCGAGGCCGGAGACCTCGATAGTGATGTCCTTTCTGTCGACGCCGGGAAGGTCCACTTCGACCACATAGGCATTGTCGGTCTCGGAGAGATCGGCCAAGGGCGCCCAGCGGCCGGACATCTCGGCCCGGGGGCCGAACATCTCGTCCATGAATCGGCTCATGCGGCCGAACAGATCGTCGAAGTCCCGGAACGGATCCCAGCGCGCCGGGGCGGATTGCGGATAGTGGGAGCGTGGAACGGGGAGAGACATCGCGACTTCCTTCTCTCGGATCTCCTGTCGGTCGCCCATGGTCCGGCGGCCATTCCCATCCTTCCCCGCTTCGTTCGGTTCAAACAGCGTGCGGGAGTTCGATTCCGGCAGTGCTGGTACGCTCATACCATTTCGCATGGTATGCTCATATCATCAAATTGGAAGGGGAGACCGTGGCGAGGATCGGGCGATTCACCAGCGAGGAAGCCAAGGCGTCGTTCTTGCGCGACTATGATGCCGCGGCGTCGAAATGGCCGGTGCCGTCGACCAATCTCGATGTTGAAACATCCTTCGGGACAACACGAGTGCGCAGGTCCGGCAGCGGGGACGGCGCACCGCTCGTGTTGCTGCCGGGTATCGGGGGCAATGGTCAGATCTGGTATCGGGTCATCGAGGAGCTGGCACGGGACCACGTCGTGTACACGCCCGATGTCATCGGGTGGGCCGGACGGTGCGTGCAGACCGCGCCCGTGCGCGATGCGGAGGACGTCGCGAAGTGGATGGAGCAGGTGTTCGATGGGCTCGGCGCCGATCGCGTGCACCTGGCCGGAAACTCATTGGGCGCCTGGCTGGCCGGAGCCGTCGCGGTCTATCGCTGCGAGCGGCTGGCGAGCCTCACCATGATCGAGCCCAGCGCATCCACGTTCGCCAAACCGCGCCTGGGTCTGCTGTTCAAATTTCTGAAGGCGGGCATTCGGCCCACGCCGGAACGGATGCGGAAGTTCAACAAGTGGCTGATGCCCGGCTTCGAACTCACCGATGCGGAAATGGCTGTGGCCATGGGGGCCTTGAAGTTCCGGATGGCCATGCCCTGGGATCGCCCGTTCAGCGACGAGCAGTTGGCGGCGATTACCGCGCCGAGTCTGGTGCTGTTCGGCGCGGAAACGGTCGTCGGCGATCCCGAACTCGCGGCGGCTCGCGCTCGCGGGCACATGCCGTCGGCCGAGGTCGAGATCTATCCGGGGATCGGGCACGACCTGCTCTGGGCGAACCCGGACCAGGTCGTTCCCCGCTTCCTGAGCTTCACCGACGCCCACGACCCGGTCCGGGCCTGATCAACTGGTTGTCGCCCACTGGTGGGCGGCCCCTTGATGGACGGCGGCGTAGATGCGGTCGCGCAGCTGGTTCGCCTCGTGGTCGGTGAGGGTTCTGGTCAGGTGCCGCAGCACCACGGCGAGGAGCACGTTCTGCTGGTCGGGGCGGGCTCCGAGCCGCCGCAGGGCCTGCGGCGGGAGTTGTGAACAGGGTGTCCGGGTGCGGATTTCGACCGATTCCACCTGGTCGGCATCGGGGCCGAGGGCATCGCGCACTCGGTCGCCGAGGTCTTCGGCTCGATCATCGCGGTCGACCGCGACGGAGAGGTCACGGCGAATGGCGGGCATGGCCGAGACGGGGCGGTAGGGGGTGAGGTCGGTCAGCTGTTCCGCCACTGCGGGATTGGTCGAGCGCAGCAGGCGGATATCGGTGATGCCCTTGCGCAGCATCAGCATTCGGTCCAGGCCCATACCGAGGGCGAGTCCGCTGTAGGTGTGATCCAGGCCCGCCCGTTGCAGTACGTGAGGGGCGGCCAGGCCGCACTCGGCTATCTCGACCCATTCGCCGGTGCGGGCCACATCGACCTGACGGCCATGCTCCGTATAGGGGTGCACGCGTGCCTCGTGGCGGTGCTGCGCGCCGGGCAGCACCACGTCGATGAGGACGGCGATCATTTCGTCGAGATCCGCTGTGCCCATGGGAACCGGACGGCGGGTGACGCGCCAGAGGTCGAGTTGGTGGGGCGTGCCGGTGTGCAGGCGGTCGATGCTGTCGCGGCGGTAGACGATCCCGGGACAGACCAGCAGTACGTCGCCGGCCGGGTCATCGGCCAGGGCGCGCAGTGCGCCGGGAATCCCGGCTGTCGAATGACTGCGCAGCATCCGATGGTCGTCGACGTAGCGGGTATAGCGGGCGTCGCGAGTGACATCGTCGGTGCGGTAGCCGAGATTGTCATAGTTGTCGGTGACGCTGACGATGCGCTCGCCACGCCACCATCGGACGTCGCATTCCCAGTGCCGCGCCACGGCATCGACGGCGTCGCGGAGGATGAGTTGCATGGCGTGCGGACCGGCTTCGGGATCGGTGAGATCGCGGATGGACAGGTCCCGGGCGAGTTGGTCGCCGGAAAGATATGCGGGCATGACAGCCTCCTGGCCGAGAACGACGGGTGAATTCGGAAACCCCCGAAGCCCCGGGCTCGACCGCTGACCAAGATGTGTCGGCTCAGCGCGGTGAACGTGGCGAAATCCGACCCCGGCAGCGCCCTTCGAGGGCTCGGGGGCCGGTAAATCGATGCAAACGCACTACGACGGCCACATCACTGACGGTATCAGGGCGTGGCAAGGCATTTTCGTATGCGCGGCGCGGTGAACCCGGACTCACACGCCCTTGACCGCGGCTCGATCCATGAAACCGAACAGGTAGCCGGCGACCCGGCGCATCTGGATTTCCTCCGCGCCCTCGGTGATTCGGTAGCGGCGGTGGTGGCGGTAGATGTGTTCGAAGGGTTTGTGCCGGGAGTAGCCCAGGCCGCCGTGGATCTGCATGGCGCGATCGGCCGCCTCGCAGCACAGGCGGTTGGCCCAGTAGTTGCACATCGAGACCTGTTCGGAGACTGCGAAAGTGCCGTAGGTGTCCATCGACCAGGCGGTCTTGTGGATGAGGGCGCGGAGCATCTCGCACTGGGTGTGCAGTTCCACCAAGGGGAATTGAATCGCCTGGTTGGCAGCGAGTGGCTTGCCGAAAGGCTTGCGCTCCTTGGCGTATGCGACGGACTGGTCGATGCAGTATTGCGCCGCACCGAGACTGGAGGCCGCCTGGCGAATCCGATTCTCATTGAAGAAGTGTTGTACGACGCCGAGGCCGCGGCCCTCCTGCCCGAAGATCGCGGAGTTCGGGACGCGGACGTCGATCAGTGAGATGCGGGCGTGGTCGGTGGGCATATTGAACGTCCACAGGTATTCCTCGACCCGGAAGCCGGGAGCGTCGGTGGGAACCAGGAATGCGGTGATGCCGCGCCCGTCGCCGGCTTGCCCCGAGGTGCGGGCGAAGATGAGGTCGGATTCGGCGAGGTGCACGCCGGTGTTCCAGGTCTTGGCGCCGTTGATGATCCAATCGTCGCCGTCGCGGACGGCGGTGGTCTCCATATGGGTGGCATCGGAGCCGTGCTCGGGTTCGGTGATGCCGAAGGCGAAGAACTTGCCGCCCTCCGCCAATCCGTCCACCCAGTGCGCCTTTTGCGCCTCGGAGCCGTACTCGAGCATCAGCAGCAGGCCCACATTGTTGGCGACGATGGCGTGCTCGTTCTGCAGGTCGCAGTGCAGGCCCAGGCCGCGTTTGGCGAGGTGCTCGCGGATCACGGCCATGCCGAGGTTGGTGCCGTCGCGGCCGCCGAACTCCTTGGGGAAGGCGTAGCGGTAGTGGCCGGCGGCATCGGCGCGGCGGCGCGATTCGGCCAGCAGTTCCTCCCATTCGGCGCTGGGCAGGCCACCGCGGTCCCAGTCGGTGCGGGCATCCTCGCGGCGGTGGTCGAAGAAGCGGATATTGTCGTGCTGCTGTTCGAGCGGGATGATCTCGGCTTCGATGAAGGCGTCCAGTTCCGCCAGATACGCGGCCAGTTCCGCGGATAGCTCGAAATCCACGCTGCCTCCTAGGCTTTCGCGTCGGGACGGATCTGCATGAGCAGATCCCACTCGATCTCCGAGACGCGGCGGCCGCTGGCCGCCATGACGATGTCGCGCACGGTGCCCTCCAGGTGCGCGGCGGCCTGGGAGGCCAGGCCGACGCCCCACGCGAGGGTGCCCATGACCTTCCACCAGCGGAATCGATCCAGGTCGAAGCTGCCGCCCGCGGACTCGTAGCCGCGTACGAAGGTCGCGCGGTCGGCGAAACCGCCGAACTCCCTCGCGTCCTCGTGGAAGCGCCACATGCGCAGCGCGGGCCAGGCGACATCACGCATGGGGTCGCCGCAGCGCTGGGCGCCCTCCCAATCCAGCACGGCCCGCAGACCATCCGCGCCGATGATGATATTGCCGTTGCGGAAATCGGTGTGCAGCAAGCTGGTACGAGACGGCGGGTTCGGACGTCTGCGTTCGAGCCAACGCAGCGCCATCGCGAACACCGGTCGCTCGCCGAGCAGAGTACGCACGCCCTCTTCGGCTTCCACCAGAGTGCTCGCGGCCGGATCAGCGCCTGCGGCAGGCACGGCGCTCGGCGCCTCGGCCGGATCCACGGTGTGCAGCCTGCCCATGGCCTCGCCCCATTGCCGGGCCACCGCCTCGGCATTGCCCGCAGCGGCGATGAGCCGTAATACCTTGCGCGGCACGGTCTCCCCGTCCACGTACTCGGAAATCACGAACGGCTCGCCGACGCGGGCGGAGTCACCGCACACCGCCACCACCTCGGGCACCGGAACACCGTGTGCGCGAACCAGTTCGCGCACGGCCGCCTCGGCATCGACAGTCAGGATCTCCACCGCGGGCGGGACGATCGTGGCGACGAGCCTGCGCTCCCCCGCACCCTCGATCTCCGCGGTGAAGGCCACATTGCGCCTGCGTGCACCGGCGGAAAGGAATTCGACGCCGCCGACCCGCACCGGCGCGCCGAACTCGTCCGCCAGGAATCCGGCCAGACCGGCGGTCGGGTCGGCGTTCATTCGCCCTCCCATGTGTCGTACCCCGGTTTGGCGATTTCCAGATCGGCGCGCACGACCTCGGTCAGCGCCTGCCACAAGGCCCGCTCGTCCCCCTCGGGCACAACCGCCAGCAGCTCATTCTCCCGCTGTCCGGCCGCCGGCCCGAATTCGATCTCGCGCTGGACGATTCGGGCCAGATTCGCCCCCACCCGCGCTCGATGCTGCAATGCGGGCGGCAGCGCCGGCATCAAGGTGCCCTCCAGCAATTCGGCGAGTGCCTCCAGCAATTCGGCTGCCGACGGTCGATTCTGCACGGCGACTCCCTCATTGGATCCCGCGCTCAGCATTGCACGCCGATCGGCCCCGTGCGGCCGGGTTCGAGGACCTTGCTTCAGCCGCGCAGGTGCAGGCCGAAACCGGTGCGGCCCGCGGGTTCCAGTCCCTCCCTCAGTTGCAGCGAGGGGATCTCGTAATCACCGAAGTTCTGTCGCCGGAACGCAATCGGCTCGGTCGACTCCAGGGTGAGCAGGCGTTCCTCCCAGGCCTTGGCGATGTCCGGGAAATCCGCGTCGGTGATCCGGTCGACCCGGTACAGCAGGAACGGCGGCAGTGCCTCGATGCCCGGGTAGTAGAGGATGCCGTGGTGGATCGGGAACAGCAGATCCTCGATGGGGCCATTGATTCCGCGCGCGGCGTAGTGCGATTCCGGGCCGCCGACGGTCACCGACAGCAGGGCCTTCTTGCCCGCGAGCGTGCCTTCGCCGTAGCGTTCGCCGTACTTGGTTTCGGTGTGCTCGCCGACGCCGTAGGCGAAGCGGTAGGTGAACACCCGGTCCACCCAGCCTTTGAGGATGGCGGGCATCGTGTACCACCACAGCGGGAACTGGAAGATGATCGTGTCCGCCCACAGCAGCTTCTCCTGCTCGGCGCGGACATCCGGGGTGAGCGTCCCGGTCTCGAAGGCCCGGCCCGAGTCCAGCGCGACCTTCAGCGGGCTCGAAGCCTCGGGGCCGTAGTCCGCGGCGTCCACGACCGCCTTCCATTTCATCGCGTACAGATCGCTCACCCGCACCTCGTGCCCCGCGGACTCCAACGTGGACACCGCGAGGTCCTTCAGCGAGCCGTTGAGCGACTTCGGCTCCGGGTGGGCGTAGACGATCAGCGTCTTCATGAGAACTCCTTCGGATCGGGTGCTTTCGATCCTGAGCTCCGCGACGTCCGCCGTTCAGGGCCGCTTCTTCCATCGGACAGGGCTTCCTGGTAACGACAGGACCACCTTCGCGACCGCCGCCGCGGTGATACTGAGGGTATGGATGATCTCGCGGGCTTCCTCCGCACCCGGCGCTCCCGAGTCGACCCGGTGACCGTCGGCATCCCCACCGACAGGCACCGCCGAGTGCAAGGCCTGCGCCGCGAAGAGGTCGCACACCTGTCCGGAGTCAGCGTCGACTACTACGTCCGCCTCGAACAAGGCCGCGCCACCCAGCCCTCCGAACAGGTCCTCGACGCCCTCGCCCGCGTCCTCGGCCTGGACGACACCGAACGCGGCCACCTCTACCGCCTGGCCCGCCAACGCCGCCGCCCCGCCAAAACCCCCGCCGCCCGCCTACGCCCCGAACTCCTCCGCGTCCTCGACCTGGTCCCCCACGCTCCCGCCCTCATCATGGACCACCGCCTCGACGTGATCGCCGGAAACCGCCTGGCCGCCCTCCTCTACGGCCGCCCTCTCCCCGGCCTCAACACCGCCCGCCACATCTTCCTCGAAGAACCCGAACGCGGCCTCTACGGCGAATGGGAGAAATGCACCCTCGACGTAGTAGGCCACCTCCGCCTGGCCGCCGGCAAATACCCCGACGACCCCCGCCTGGCCTCCCTCATCGGCGAATTGGCCATGGGCAGCGACCGTTTCCGTCGCCTCTGGGCCCGCGCCGACGTCCGAGCCCGCACCCACGGCCCCAAGACCTACCACCACCCCCTGGTCGGCCTCCTCGAACTCCACCAGGAAAACTTCGCCCTCCCCGACGAATCCGGCATGGAACTGATAATCCTCTCCGCACCCCCCGCCAGCCCCACCGAAGACGGCCTCCGCCTCCTCGCCAGCCTCACCCCCACCCCCCAAACCCCCCACCCCACCCCGACCACCCGAGTCCGCGAGTAGCCCAACAGCATCCGTGCCGTGCTGGACGCGGGGTTTCGGCCTTCGTGGAGCTGTGGGCCCGCAGTTCGGCACTCACCGGCGTTGACCCGCTTGCGCATCCGTAACGGCGGGGCAGGGTCAGATGAACAAGCCGAGCACGACACCGCTGATGACCAGTTTGAGGACCCAGTCGGTCATATGCACCAAGGCGGTTGGGATCGGAACGTTTTCGTGGACGACGGCTCCGGCGAGGATGGTCACCGGAAGTACTGCCACGATCGCGCCAGCGCTGCCCGGCACCGACGCCGTGTCGATCGCCGGCGACGAGCAGTGTCGCGAGGACCGCCGCCGCCAGCAGGCCACGCAGCACCACGAGCATTGTTCGTCGATGCCACAGCAACGGCAGCAGACACGGTCGATGCGGCGATCGATCTGTTCCTGGCGGCTTACGGCCCGATTCGACTGCGCACCGACTGATGACGGCGTCATGATTCGCTGATGCAGCCATTGGGGAGTGAGCTGGGGGCGTAGGGTCGCGGGATGGCTTGCAGGATCACTGAACTCGTCATCGATTGTGTTGAACCGCAGCGGTTGGGGGAATTCTGGTGTGCGGTGCTGGGGTATGTGGAGATCGGGTGGGATGGGGATGATTTGGGGATCGGACCGGCCGAGGGTGGGTTCGGGGGGTTGCAGCCGGCGTTGGTGTTCAGTCGGAGCAAGGAGCCTCGGCGGGGGAAGTTGCCGCTGCATATCGATGTGAGTGCTACCGACCGGGATCAGGGTGCGGAGTTGGAGCGGCTGCTCGCGTTGGGGGCGCGGAAGGTGGATATCGGGCAGACCGGGGAGGAGAGCTGGCATGTGCTGGCCGATCCGGAGGGGAATGAATTCTGTTTGCTCCGTGAGCGAGTCGAGCCGGCATAGGGAGATCGGGGTGAGCCGGCGGCGCCGCTGTGCCGGATGAGTCAGCGGTGGGGGTCGGCGTGGATGTGGGAGCGCAGGCCTTGCGGGCCGAACAGGATGAGGAGTTCGACTGCGCTGCCGTCGGCGCTGCCCAGCCAGTGGGGGACGGAGGTGTCGAATTCGGCTGCCTCACCGGGCAGCAGGGTGAGGTCGCGGTGGCCGAGGACCAGGCGGAGGCGACCGGTCAGGACGTAGAGCCATTCGACGCCTTCGTGAGTCCGAGGTGTCGGGTCCGGGGGTTTCGGGCTCGCGGGGATGATCATTTTGAAGGCGTGCACGCCTCCTGGTCGGCGGGACAGCGGCAGGAAGATCATGCCGAAACGCTTGATGGGCTTCAGATGTACACGGGGGTCACCGGTGTGGGGGGCGCCGACCACGTGACCGGCGGCAGCGGCACTCCGGTCGTCCTGATTCACGGCTGGCCGCAAACCTGGTACGGCTGGTGGCCGATCATGCCCGCCCTCGCCGCACACCATACCGTCTACGCCATCGACCTCCCCGGCCTGGGCGACAGCACCGGCACACCGACCGGCTACGACAAGGCGACACTGGCGCGGTACATCCACACCCTGATGGCCGACCGGCTCGGCGTGCGCGACGCCCGCGTCATCGGCCACGATTTCGGCGCCGCCGTCGCCTTCCAATACGCCGCCCAATTCCCCTCCGACACAGCCCGACTCGGCTACCTCGACCTCCCACTCCCCGGCCCCGCGATCGACGCCCCCACCTACCGCTCCCTGAGCTGGCACATCGCCTTCCACACCCAGCCGCGCGTCCCCGAAACGGTGGTCGGCGACGACGTTCGCGACTACCTGGCCCTGTTCTACCCTCAGGTCTCCTTCGGCGGAACAGCTTTCGGCGGCACCTCGGACCGATCCCCGTTCACCGACGCCGAAATCACCGAATTCGCACGCACTTACCGCAAACCCGAGGCACTGGCCGGCGGCTTCGAGCTCTACCGCACCCTCGACGAGGACGTCCGCGACACCATTGCGACAGCACCGACCGCCGTCCCGACCCTCCTCATGACCGCCCAGGGCCAGCTCGACGCGGTCCGATCCACGGTATCGCCGCGCATCACCAATATTGTTCAGGCCGTGGACGTACCGCAGGCGGGACACTGGCTCGTCGAGGAGAACCCCGAGTTCGTCACTGCGGAACTACTGCGCTTCCTCGGCTGACGACATCGTTGAGCGCGGCGATCAGGAAATCGTTGACGGCGTCGGTGCGTTCGAGCTGGACGAGGTGGCCGGCGCCGGGGACCTCGCGGACCTGGCGCAGGTCGGTGACATTGGCGCGGAGGGTGGCGAGGGGGTCGCGGCCGCTGAAACCCTCCATGTCGGGGTCGTTTTCGCCGTACAGGAAGTAGGTGGGGACTTCGATCTTGGCGTCGGCGTAGGCGGCGGTCAGGTCCCAGTTGCGGTCGAGGTTGCGGTACCAGTTGAGGCCGCCGGTGAACCCGGTGCGTGTGAAATCGTCTACGAGGGTGTCGAATTCGGCCTCGGAGAGCCAGGGCCAAGGGAGGGCGGGGGCCTGCGGGAGAACATCGAGGTAGCCGAGGCCCGGGGGGTTCTTCCAGGTGTCGAGGTAGTGGTAGTCGGCGCTGAGGGAGTAGTAGACGCGGGCCAGGAAGTTTCGGGGATCGGCGGCCAGCTCGGCGTCGGCGATACCGGGGGTCTGGAAGTAGGAAAGATGGAGGAAGTGTCGTTCGGCGGCTTTGGTCCAGAACGCTGAGGGCGGACGCGGCGGGCGGGGGGCGAACGGATTGTTCAGGACCACGACGCCGGCTACGCGTTCCGGATTGCGCAGGGACAGTTCCCAGACCAGCTGGGCGCCGAAGTCCAGGCCGACGAAGACGGCTCGCTCCGCGCCGATGTCGTCGAGGAGGGCGAGCAGGTCGCCGATGACGGCCTCGTTGGTGTAGGCCTCCACGGCGACGGGGGCATCGGTGCGGCCGTAGCCGCGCAGGTCGGGGGCGAGGCCGCGGAAACCGGCCGCGGCGACGGCGGACAGCTGGCGGTGCCACATGAACCAGGTGTGCGGGAACCCGTGGCAGAAGACGACCGGGAAGCCCTCGCCCTGCTCCGCGACGTGCATGTGAACAGCCCCGGTGTCGAGGATCCTGTGCGTCAGCTCCACTGCTGCCTCCATTTTCTAGAACACGTTCCTATTTCAAGGTAGTGTCCAGAGGTCGTGAGCGAAATACCCAAGATTCTCGCCGGGCGGGTCGCGGTGGTGACCGGGGCCAGCCGCGGCATCGGCAAGGGCATTGCCCTGGAGCTGGGCGCGGCGGGCGCGACCGTCTTCGTCACCGGGCGCACGACCACGCCCGGGCACCTGCCCGGAACCGTGCACGCCACGGCCGCCGAGATCGACGAGCTGGGCGGGACCGGGGTCGCGGTGGTGTGCGATCACCGTGATGACGCGGCGGTGGAGACGTTGTTCGATCGGGTGAAGTACGAGTGCGGGCAGCTCGATGTGCTGGTCAACAATGTGTACAACTCCCCCGCCGCGGCGCGCTGGCTCGGGCGCAAGTTCTGGGAGGTGCCGCCCAAGGCATGGGACGAGACGTTCGATATCGGGGTGCGATCGCATTATGTGGCAAGCGTTTTCGCCGCGCCGCTGCTGATCGGGGCGGGTGGGCTGATCGTTAATGTGTCTTCGCCCGGGGCGCAACGATATATGCACAATGCGGTCTACGGCGTGGGCAAGACCGCGGTCGATCGCTTGACCGCGGATTTCGCGCACGATCTCACCGATACCGGAGTCACGGCGGTGTCGCTGTGGCCCGGCATCGTGGATACCGAACTGCTGCAGATGGTTCCGGCCGACGAGCAGGGCCGCCGCCTGGTCACCCTGCCCGGCGAGGGCACCTATGACCTGGCCGCCGCGGAATCCCCTCGATTCCCGGGCCGTGCGGTGGTGGCGCTGGCCGCCGACCCGGACCGGCGCAAACGCAGTGGCGCGGCCTGGAAGGTGGCCGATCTCGCCGAGAGCTACGGCTTCACCGATATCGACGGCCGCGTCCCCCGCGCCGACTGACGACCAAAGACATTCCCGGAGAACAGGAGTACAAGATAGTGATGCGACGCGTTTTCGTCGTGGGCGTGCACATGACGCCGTTCGTGAAGATCGCCTCCCGCGACTGGACCTACCCGGAGATGGTCGGCGAGGCCGTGCGCGGGGCGCTCGGCGATGCGGGCGTCGGCTACGACAAGGTGCAGCGCGCCGCCGTCGGCTACGTCTTCCAGCCCTCGGCCGCGGGGCAGCGGGCCTTGTACGACATTGGGCTGACCGGGATTCCGGTGGTCAATGTGAACAATAACTGCGCCACCGGGTCGACCGCGCTCATGCTCGCCCGGGAATGGGTCGGCAGCGGGATCGTGGATGTGGCGCTGGCGGTGGGCTTCGAGCAGATGACCAAGGAGTCCATGGCCGGGCCGGCGACCAAGCCGAAGGCCACCACGGTGGACCCGCATCTGAAGGTCATGCGCGAGCAGTACGACTTCAGCCAGGCGCCGATCACCACGCAGTTCTTCGGCAATGCGGCCATCGAGCACATGAAGCGCTACGGCACCACGCCCGAGCAGCTGGCGGCGGTCGCGGTCAAGAACCACGAGCACTCCACGCGAAACCCCTTGGCGCAGTTCCAGGATGCGTACACCCTCGAGCAGGTGCTGACCGACAAGCCAGTGCACGGGCCGCTGACGCGCTCGCAGTGCTCCCCCATGTCCGATGGCGCGGCGGCGGCCGTGGTGGTCAGTGAGGAGTTCGTGCGCGAGCACGGGCTCGAAGGGCAGGCGATCGAAATCCTGGCCCAGGAGCTCGCTACCGATGATGCGACGTCCTTCTCCACCGGATCCATGATCGATGTCGTCGGCGCGCCCATGACCCGCGCGGCAGCCGGAAAGGTGTTCGCCACCGCGGGAATCGGCATCAACGACGTCGATGTGATCGAGCTGCACGACTGCTTCAGCATCAACGAGCTCATCACTTATGAGGCGCTGGGCCTGTGCGGTGAAGGCGAGTCCGGTGCGCTCGTGGAGTCCGGCGCCACCACCTATGGCGGCGCCTGGGTGGTGAATCCGTCCGGCGGGCTCATCTCCAAGGGCCATCCGCTCGGCGCCACCGGGCTCGCGCAGGCCACCGAATTGTCCTGGCAGCTGCGCGGACTCGCGGGCGAGCGGCAGGTGGCGGGCGCGCGCACCGCCCTCGCGCACAATCTCGGACTCGGCGGCGCGGTGGTGGTCACCCTCTACGCCGCCGGCACGCTCTGACAGCACTATTCGCAGGGAGTTGGAAACGCAATGACCACAATCGATCCCGAGACCCGGCTGCGGATGCCCGTGCACAATGGCCACGCGCTGGTCGCCGGGCTGCGGCGGCATCGCAATCGGCCGGTGCTCACCCTCGGTGACGCCGTGCTCACCGGCGGTCAGGTGCTCGATGCCATCAGCCGCTACATTGCCGCGTTCGCCGAGCACGGGGTGGGGACCGGGACGCCGGTGGGCGTGCTCGCGCTGAACCGCCCGGAAGTCCTGTTCACCATTGGCGCGGGGCAGATCGTGGGTTCGCGGCGGACCGCGCTGCATCCCATCGGCGGTCTGGACGATCACGCGTATGTGCTTGCCGACGCCGGGATTTCGACGCTCATCCTGGATCCGGTGCCCGCCTTCGTGCAGCGCGCCCGGGAGCTGGTCGACCTGGTGCCCGGATTGCACAAGGTGCTGGTGCTGGGGCCGGTGCCGGAGGCGCTGGCCGATGTGGGCGTCGATCTGCTGGCCGCGGCCGACGGCTACGAGCCGCAGCCGGTCGAGGCCGCCGAATTGCGGCCCGATGACGTCATTTCCATCAGCTACACCGGCGGCACCACGGGCAAGCCGAAGGGCGTCATCGGCACATCGCAGTGCATGTCCACCATGACGCAGATCCAGCTGTCGGAATGGGAATGGCCCAAGCATCCGAAATTCCTGATCTGCACGCCGCTTTCGCATGCTGGCGCGGCGTTCTTCCTGCCGGTGGTGCTGCTCGGCGGGCAGTGCGTGGTGCTGCCGCGCTTCGATGCCGGAGAAGTGTTGCGCGCCATCGAGGAACACCGGATCTCGGCCACCATGCTGGTGCCGTCCATGCTGTATGCGCTGCTGGATCACCCGGATTCGAAGACCCGGGACCTGTCGTCGCTGGAGACGGTCTACTACGGCGCTTCGGCCATCGATCCGAATCGCTTGCAGGAGGCCATCGATCGCTTCGGGCCGATTTTCGCGCAGTACTTCGGGCAG
This sequence comes from Nocardia sp. NPDC127526, assembly GCF_042672265.1. Classification (NCBI taxonomy): domain Bacteria; kingdom Bacillati; phylum Actinomycetota; class Actinomycetes; order Mycobacteriales; family Nocardiaceae; genus Nocardia; species Nocardia sp. NPDC127526. The sequence goes on from NZ_JBHXVO010000002.1 coordinate 555,733, forward strand.
TCCGAGGCGCCGATGGCCATCAGCTATCTGGCCAAGGACGAGCACGACAAGGAGCGGTTGACCTCCTGCGGCCGGCCCTCCACCGCGATCCGGGTGGCGCTGCTGGACGACAAGGACAATCCTGTCGTGCCCGGCGAGGTCGGTGAGATCTGCGTGTCCGGACCGCTGCTCGCCGCGGGCTACCTGAATCTGCCCGAGGTCACCGCGGACACCTTCAAGAACGGCTGGCTGCGCACCGGCGACCTGGCGCGACAGGATGAGGACGGCTTCCTCTTCATCGTCGGCCGCAGTAAGGACATGGTCGTGACCGGCGGGTTCAATGTCTTCCCGCGCGAGGTGGAAGACGTTGTCTCCGAACATCCCAAGGTGCACAATGTGGCCGTCGTCGGCGTCCCCGACGCGCACTGGGGTGAGGCCGTCACCGCCGTGCTGGTGCTCGATCCGCAGACCGCCGCCGATCCGGACGCCGTGGCGGCCGTGACCGCCGAGATCCAGCAGGCCGTCAAGCAGCGCAAGGGTTCCGTGCAGGTGCCCAAGCACGTCCTCGTCATCGACGAGCTGCCGCTCACCGGCCTGGGCAAGCCCGATAAGAAGGCCGTCCGCGTGATAGCTCAGGAACGCCTGGGCCTCGCCTGATCAGCAGGGCGTGATCGAGCGCCCCAACAACGCTCGATCACGCCTGCTCGGCGCGAGGTGGAGCCGTCCGCACGGTGCGTATCAGTTCGACGCCCCGGCGGGCACTGGCTGCTCCGGTCTCCACCACCGCACGAGTCACGAAGTGCCCCACTGCCGTCACGATAAACATGACGGCGATGAGAATCGGCGCGTACTCCCACGTGAGGGCCAGCATCATGCGCTCGAAGGTGCCGCGCGGCTCCACCACCGGCTCCCAGCTGTTGAGCCGCACCCAGCGGCCCAGGAAAACGCCTATCGCGCACAGGAAATGGACCGCGATCGTCACCGGCGTCCGCCACGACGACAGCCCCGACCGGTCCAGGAACCGGCCCGTCTCCCTGAGCACCAGGTAATACGCCAGGAATCCCGAGGCGATGAACGCCGCGTACACCGGCAGCACCGTGCTCACCACGGGCCCGTCCCCCACCGCCCGCACGTCATAGCGCAGATGCACGAGATCGGTCACCACATACGGCGCATTCGGCAGGAACAGCACGATCAACACGACCCCGGCCCACCACACCGGCGATACCGGCAACCGCCCGGCCCTCACCGTCCCCAGCCGGAATACCAGCAGCGCCAACGCCACCGGAATCCACGCCAGCATCGTGTTCCACGCCAACCAGAAGAAGTTGCGGCTCAAGACCCCCGAGAGGCTCGGCGCAACCGCGTCCACCAAGTCCATGCCGATCATCATGCCTACACCGCGGGCCGATCCGCCTCCGGTTATCCGCCCGCAGCGTGGATCCACACAGAACCCACACAAACCGGGCACACAACCACCGCGCTACGAACCCGCCTCCGCCTGTTCGACAGCGAACCAGCCTCGGCACACGTCAACCGGGCGCCGCAATCATGCGGCGCCCGGTTGAAAGCCTGTGCTCAGCGCGTCAGGAGAACTTGATCTCGAGCCCGATGCCGAGAATCGAGATCAACCAGATCACCCCGATGAAGATCGTGATGCGGTCGAGGTTCTTCTCCACCACGGTGGAACCCGACAGGCTGGACTGCACGCCGCCACCGAAAAGGCTGGACAGACCTCCACCCTTCGCGCGGTGCAACAGCACCAGCAGCACCAGCAGCACGCTGGTGATGATCAGGAGGATATCCAGGAACATGCGCATGCCGGAGATTGTATGCGGTGGTCACGGAGACCTTCACATACACCCTGGTTGCAGCGTCAACATCAGGTGTCGCAGCGTTGCCGGTGAACAGCACTCGAATGCTGAACGGTTGCCCAGTCCGTTTCCGGGGCCTTGACCGGGCACGCGGTCCGATGAATCCCCTAGTGGTGCCCGAGGTGGTCCGACCGAAAGATGCCCCGATCAGGACTGTTAATCGAAGTAACACACATCACCCCCTAATCGACCGCCGCCGCATAGGAACCCGACGTCACCGCCGGTATCGTCGTCGTTCGCCAGTCGACCCCAGGATCGCTGCGGAGTCCCTGGGGTCGACTCGGCGCGAGCCGAGCACCCCCTTCGCATCGGCTCGCAATCGCCCAACGGGTTGGTCCTGCAACTACCCGGACGGCATCTCGGATAGTCGGTACCTCAGCGGGAACACGTGCCCGCTGAGGTACCGACGCACGGCGGAAGACAGAGAACTCGAATCCCAAGGCAAAGCCTCGATCTCGCTAGCAACGAGTCCCGGCACCCTGACCGGTTTATCTTCCCTCTCCACCGGGATGATCCAGCGGTACAACCACATTCGCAGGAGCACGGGAGTGGTGCAACGGATTTTCCGTGGGCCGCTGCGGGAGTTGCCGCGTCGCAGACGGGTCAGCGGGCGTCCTCGACGGCGATGAGGTGAGTGATTTCGTCTTCGCCGAGCGTGTATTTGGCTACTTCCTGTTCGCCGCGGAGGTCTTGGGCGGTGAGGCGGACTTCGTGCTGGTGCATATGCTCTGCCCAGGAGCGGACGACGAAGGCTTCGACATATTGGTCGGCTACGCCGACGTCGCGGTAGAGGCGCCATTCCATGGCGCCGGTGCGCTGACGGGAGCGGCCTACGCGGGCCATGGCGGTGACGAATTCTTCGGTCACTTCGGAGGGGACGTGGTAACGGCGGAGGACGAGGACGGGGCCGTCGGCGGGGTCGGGTTCGCAGACGATGTCGGGTTCGGGCCAGAAGGCCATGGGGGTGAGGTCGAAGCCGGTGGCGTCCTGGCGGATCGGCCACCAGAGGAGGCTCGCCGCGCAGAAGGCCAGCAGGCCAGCGGCTATCAGTAGCGCCGATTGGATGCCCAGGGCGTTGCCGACCGCACCCCAGAGCAGGGAGCCGACGGCTTGGCCGCCCATGAAGACCAGGGTGTAGACCGACATGCCGCGGGCTCGGACCCAGGAGGGGAGCATGAGCAGCATGGTCGAGTTCAGGGTGGACATGGCCAGGGGCCAGCCGATGCCGGCGATCAGGAGGACGGGCAGGACCACGACCAGGTGTTCCACCAGGGCCAGGACCAGGGTCGCGCCGCCGAACAGGAGGGCCGACAGGGTCAGCATTCGGGTCGCGGTCAGGCGGGCGCGCAGGCGGGCGAAGGAGACGCCGCCCAGGACCGCGCCGATACCGAGGGCGCCGAGCATGAGGCCGTAGCCGGCGGACGACAGGCCGAGCCGTTCGTGCGCGACCACCGGCAGCAGCGCCCACACCGCGCTCGCCGGGATGATGAAGAGCACCGAGCGCAGCAGTACCCGGCGGATCGCGGGACCGGAGCGCACGAATCGCATACCGGCCTGCAATGCGGCGAAGGGGCGCTCCTGCGGCAGCTTCTCCTCGCGCACCGGACGCCGCCACGAAATGAGCACCAGCACAATGCCGATGAACGACACGGCATTGAGCGCGAAGACGAACGACGGGCCCGCGGCTGCGACCAGCACACCGGCAATGGCCGGCCCCACCGCGCGAGCACTGTTGACGCTCAAGCCGTTCAGCGCCGAGGCGGCCGGAATCTGTTCGCGCGGGACCAGTTCCGGCTGAATCGACTGCCAGGTGGGCATGGTCAGCGCCGACCCGCAGCCCATCAGGAACAGCAGGCCCAGCAGCACACCGGGAGTGGTGTACCCGCGCGCTGTGGAGACGGCGAGCACCAGCGCGATGACCGCCATCGCCGACTGCGCACCGATCAGCAGCCGCCGCCGGTCGATCAGGTCGGCCAGCACCCCGGAAGGAATGACCAGCAACACCACCGGCAGCGTGGTCGCGGTCTGCACGAGCGAAACCAACATCGCCGCATTCGGCTCGTCCACCAGCAGCCACTGCGCGCCCACCGTCTGCATCCACGTGCCGAGATTGGACGCCAGCTGCGCGACCCACAACGCCCGATACACCTTCGAGGCCAGCGGCGCCCAGGCCGACACAGGAGTGGGTTGCACACGAACATCGGTCACCGGAGGAAGCATATGCCCAGCTGAGCGCCCTACCGAATGCACGCGGCGCAATTCCGGCGCGAGATTTGCCGGAATCCACCGGGACGGCACGGATCCCGGCCTCGAGCACACCGGCATGGCGAGCCGGTCTCACGCCCGGGTGGCGTGCCCTCAGGACTCGTGGGCCGAGGCCATGCGGTCGGCGTAGGCGGCGAGCATGTCTTCGACCAGGTCGAGGACGGCGGTGTCGAGGTCGGGGCGTTGGTAGACGCCGCGGACTACGGCTTCGCCGGAGAAGAGGTGGAGGAGCATGAAGAAGAGGGGTTCGCGGACTCGAGGTGGGTAGGCGTCGAGGAGGCCGCTGCGTTCGAGGGTTGCGACGATTTCGCGGTAGTAGGTTTCGGCTATGGGGGCGATGCGGGCGCGGAGGTCCGGATCGGAGCGGGCGGCGAGGTAGATCTCACGCAGGGCGTGGGTGAGGTTGGACTGCTGGGCCATGCGGAGGAAGCGGAGCGCTACGTCGAGTGGATTGTCTTGGGCGCCAAGGTGATCCATGGTGACGCGGTAGGCCTCGAGTTGGCGGCCGAAGGCTTCTTCGGCGGTGCGCACAATGAGGTCGAGGCGGGTGTCGAACTGGCGGAACATGGCGCCGGCCGAGAGGGCGGCGCGACCGCAGATCTCCTGGACGGTGGCGCGCTGGTAGCCGACTTCGCCGATGGCGGCGATGGTGGCGTCGACCAGCTTCGCCACGGTGGCTGCCCGGCGTTCCGATTGCGTCCGGCGCGGGCGGGAAACTTCGCTCACCTCGCACATCCTGCCGTGTCGGCGCGGTTGTGCGAACAGTCGGGCCGACGTGACCGTTGACACACTCCGCGCGGCGGCCGTAGTCTCGCCATCGCAACATAGAAAACAAACACTCTCTATCTTATGAGGGTGGGCGCTCGGCCGCGGTGGCGGCGTGGAGGAGTTCGATATGACAGCGGGGACCCGGACCGCGATTGCCCGGACGTGCCTGGGGGTGGCTGCCGGACTGGCGCTCGCCGCGTGCCCGGTGGTTGCGAATACGGCTGCGGCACAACCTGTTCCGGTACAGCCGGCGCTGCCTTTCCCGGTGCCGCCGGCGCCGCCGTATCTGGATACCGCGTTCTACCAACCGGATCCGGCGCGGGTGGCGGCGGCGCAGCCCGGGGAGATTCTCACGGCGCGGCAGGTGAACCTGGCCAATTTCTGGTTGATTCCGCTCAATGTGAAGGCGTGGCAGCTGTCATACCGGTCGAGCAATACTCGCGGGGAGCCGATCGCGGCGGTCGCCACCGTCATCGTGCCGCACCGCGCCGCGCCCACCGGCGAACGCTCGCTGCTGTCGTTCCAGATGGCCGAGGATTCGCTGTCGATCAATTGCGCGCCCTCCTACACCTTGCAGATGGGTTCGCTGCCCAACCCGCTGAACCCGGTCATCGGCGCGGAGTTCATCGAGGTGCAGGCCATGCTGCAACTCGGGCACGCGGTGGTGGTGCCCGATCATCAAGGCCCGAACGCCGCGTACGCGGTCGGCCCGCTCGGCGGCCGCATCACCCTCGACGGCATTCGCGCCGCGGAGAATTTCGAACCCGCCGGGCTGCCGGGCGCGAATACCCGTGTCGGACTGTGGGGTTACTCCGGCGGCGCGATTCCCACCGCGCACGCGGCCGAACTCCAGCCCGAGTACGCGCCGGAGCTGAACCTGGTCGGCACCGCGGCGGGCGGTCTCATGGCCGATATCCGCATGGCCATCGACTACAACAACGGCACCTCGACTTTCGGCGGCGCGGTGCTGGGCGGCCTGTTCGGAGTGGCGCGCGAGTACCCCGAGGTCAACCAGTTCATCGACCGGTACATGAACCCGCTCGGCAAGGCGGCCCGGGTGGTGCACGAAGGACAGTGCGTGGCACTGCAATTCGCGGCCTTCCCGTTCGTGAACATCAAGGGCCTGTTCGACTATCCCGGCGATCCCATGCGGGCCCCGGAAATGCAGCCGGTCCTCGACGAACTCACCCTGGGCAAGCGCGGCACTCCCCCGAGCCCGGTCTACATCTACGAATCCCCCTTCGACGAGGTGATGCCGATCAACGCGGTCAACAACCTCTACGACACCTACTGCAAGGATCCCGAAGCCCGCGTCTTCTACACCCGCGACCTGCTCAGCGAGCACGGCATCGCGGCGGTCTCCGGCACCGCGAGCGCGGTGCTGTGGCTCAATGACCGGCTCAATGGCGTGAGCGTCCCGGCCGGTTGCAACAACCGCGATGTCATCACCTCGCTGCTGGATCCGGGCGCCATAGGCGCTTTCGTCAACACGATCGGCCAGACCCTCGCGTCGGCGCTGGGAATGCCGGTGTAGTCCGTACGATCGGCCTTATGTCAGCTACTCGAGCGTGTGGCGTCCTGCTCGCCGTGACCCTGGCCGCGGCGGGCTGCTCCTCCGGCAGCGACACCGATCCGCAGCCCGAGGCGACGCCCATGGGCAAGGAGTACGTCTCCACCAAGGTCGAGGGCCTGCCGATTCCCGGCGGCGGGCCATTGAACCTGGGATTCAAGGACAATCGGGTGATGGCGAGCGCGGGCTGCAACTCCGCATCCGGGCCGGTCACCCTGAACGGGAACGTGCTCGAAACCGGCCAACTGGCCATGACCTTGATCGGCTGCCCGGAGCCCACCGCCGGGGCCGACGGCTGGATGACCGGCCTGCTGGAATCCAAGCCCACCTGGAAGCTCGACGGGCCGAATCTGACCATTACCGGCAATGGCAGCACCGTCACCCTGCTGGATCGCAAGGTCGCCCATCCAGACAAGCCGCTCACCGGTACCACGTGGGTGGTCACCTCGCTGGTGCGGCCTGATGCCGTGGTGAGCTCGGTCGCCCTCGACGAGGCGCGGCCGACCCTGACCATCGCACCGGACGGCGCGGTCTCCGGCAGCGCCGGCTGCAATCGGATGACCGGCACCGCCGAGATCGCGGGCAACGACGTCACCTTCAAGATCGGCACCACCAAGATGCTGTGCGCACCGGAGGTGATGGAGGTCGAGACCCAGGTGCTCGGGGCCCTCGACGGAAAGACCACGGCCACCGTCGATTCCGACATGCTGACCATCAGCAATGCGGCCAACGGCACCGGCCTGAAGCTGACGGCGGAGTAAAAGCGTTGTCGCCGGGCGGCACCCGCCCGGTACCGTCCGGCGACATGAACGATCGCTATATCAATGTGGTGGATGTGGAGGCCACCTGCTGGGAGAAGGCCAATCCGCCCGGCATGCCGAGCGAGATCATCGAGATCGGCCTGTGCGTGCTCGATTCCCACACCCTGGAACGGGTGAGCAAGCACAGCATTCTGGTGCGCCCGGATCGGTCCACGGTGAGTGAATTCTGTACGCAGCTCACCACTCTCACCCCCGAGCAGGTCGCGGGCGGCATCTCCTTCGCCGAGGCGTGCGAGCTCCTGCGCACCGAATTCCACGCGGATTCCCGCCCCTGGGCGAGCTGGGGCGACTACGACCGCAAGCAGTTCGAACGCCAGTGTGGCGCAACCGGAGTCCCGTATCCCTTCGGTTCACGCCACACCAACGCCAAACTCGCCTTCTCCGAATCCCGTGGCACCCACCGCCGTTACGGTATGGAGGGCGCCCTGGCCATATCGGAGCTGCCCCTGGAGGGCACCCACCACCGGGGCGGCGATGACGCGTGGAACATCGCCGCCCTCGTCATCGAGATGATGAAGCAGGACGCCTGGCCCGGCGCTACCGCGTCTCAGCTGTAGAGCCGGGACAGGAAGGCGTTCATGTTCTCGACGACCCGCTCGACCTTCTCCTCGGTGGAGATGAGGTCCTCGCGATACCGGCGGCCCAGGGCCGGCTGGCGCTTGTTGCGCGCGTACAGCGAGCACGCCAGGTCGGTGCACAGATAGGTGCCGACGGTATTGCCCTTGCGGCCGGAGTCGCCGGCCTTGGGAGCGGTCATCAGGGATACGCCGTGCGCGGTGTGCGTGGTGGTGCAGACCGTGCACATCTGGGTCTTGCCGGAGCCGCCGGTCTCGTAGCGCAGCAGCACGCCGACCAGGCGGTCATCCTGCGGGACAACGAGATAGGCGCGGCCCGGGTAGGACGGATCGGTCCAGCCCAGGAAGTCCAGGTCCTCCCAGGGACGGGTGTCGAGGTCACGCGGGACCGGCATGCGCTTGGCATCGCCCTTGGAACCGTTGACGATCGACGCCCGGATATCGCGTTCGGTAATCGGTTTCATGATGGTTGCAGCTCCTTGGAAGTAGTAGTGACAATGGCGCGCCGGGCGGGAATGGCGACGGTGACGGCCGCGGCCAGCACCGCCGCCGCGCAGCCGATCAGCAGGCCGGCGCGGAATCCGGTCTCGGACGGCAGTGCGTAGGAACCGAACTGGATCGTCAGCTGCGAGAGCACCACGCCCACAACGGCTGCCGCGATCGACGAACCGATCGACCGCATCAGCGTGTTGAAACTATTGGCGGCGGCGGTTTCCGACAGCGGCACCGCACCCATGATCAGCGCCGGCAGCGTGCCGTAGGCCAGGCCGATGCCCGCGGCGCACACGCAGGTGAGCACCAGCAGACCCCAGGCCGAACCCATCAGCAGCAGACCGGAGGCATATCCGGCGGCGATGACGAGCGAGCCGATGATCAGCGTGGTCCGCGGACCGCGGGCGGCCGAGAGCCGGGCGCCCAGCGGCGACACCGCCATCATGACCAGACCCGACGGCGCCATCCACAGGCCCATGCCCAGCATCGATTGCCCCAGACCGTATCCCGTGGCCTCCGGCAGCTGCAGCAGCTGCGGCACCAGCAGTGACTGCGCGTAGACCGCGAAGCCCAGCACCAGCCCGACCACATTGGTCAGCAGCACCTGCGGGCGCGCGGTGACGCGCAGATCGACCAGCGGATCGGTGGTGAACAGCTCCCACCGCGCCCAGGCGATCAGCAGCACCACCGCGGCGGCGAACAGCCCCACTGTCGGACCGCTGGACCAGCCCCAGCCCGCGCCCTTGGACATGGCCAGCAGCAGGCAAACCAGTCCGGCGCCCAGGCCGAGCGCGCCCGGCACGTCGAAACGACCTGCGGGGGAAGCATTCCCGGTCGCGGGAATGAACACCCGGATCAGCCCTGCGATGACGGTGCACACCACGGCCGCGCCCCAGAAGAGCACATGCCAGTTGGTGTGCTGCGCGACGGCGGCGGCCATCGGCAGGCCCAGGGCCCCGCCGATACCCATCGACGTGCTCATGACCGCGATGGCCGACCCGAGGCGTTCGGGCGGCAGCAGATCCCGCATGGCGCTGATGCCCAGCGGCACGATGCCCATGCCCAGACCCTGCAAGCCGCGGCCGATGATCATCGGCGCGAGCGAATCGGCCATGGCGCACAGCACCGACCCGGCGATCAGCGGCACGGTGGACACCAGCAGCATGCGCCGCTTGCCGTACATATCGCCGAGCCGTCCGGCGATCGGCGTGGCCACCGCCGCTGATAGCAGCGTCGCCGTGATCGCCCAGGAGGCGTCGGCGGCGCTGGTGTGCAGCAGCCGGGGCAGATCACCGATCAAGGGCACGACCAGTGTCTGCATCAGCGCGGCGAGGATGCCGGCCGCGGCCAGCACGGTGAGCACACCGGTGGGCCGTACCGCGGGGACGGGCGGGTTCATGAGCTTTTCCTTATCTGACGTGAACGACTGCGTGTACGATACACGCAGTGGGTATAATACACACAACGTGCGAGATACACGCAACGTGTTTATTACACAGCCCGTGCCCGATACACGGAGCGCGTGGTATACCTGCCGAGAAAACCAATGCCGAGCAGCGAGGATGCCGATGGACAAGCCCTTGGATCTGGTGGAGTTCGAGACGATGCTGCTGGGGCGGTACACCCTCGTGACCCGCACCAGCCGGACCTTGGACCGCAGCGCCTACACCCTGCTCAGCCGATTGCGCGATCAGGAATCCATGTCCATCGGCCAGCTCAGCGAGGCGCTCGGACTGGAGGCGTCCACGCTGCGGCGGCAGACCGCGGCCATGATGCGCGACGGGCTCATCGAGCGCATTCCGGATCCGGACGGCGGTATGGCCCGGCGCTTCCGGGTCACGCCCGAGGGCGAGCGGCAGCTGGACAACGAGCGCAGCGAGAACATCAAGGCTTTAGAGGTCACCATGGCCGGCTGGTCCCCCGAAGACGTCGCCGCGTTCGCCGGATATTTGCGCCGATTCAACACCGATATCGAGCACATGACCGGCCGTCCTTGGCCACGATGAGAAGGAGCGTGCGGCCCGGCCGACCTTCGGCGTGGAGTTGCCACGGAGATGCCCATTTCACATCTACGCTGAGGCCGACGTACGCGACATATGGGACATATGGGAGAGGTGGGTCGTATCAACGAGCGCGAAGCGGAGCTGGACCAATGGTTTCGTGCCGAAATCGCCGCCACGAAACCGGGACCTACTCGGCCACAACAGGAACCACTGACTCCCGGCACACCCCTGACCGGCGCGCAATGCCTCGAACTGTTCGACGCCCAGGCCACCGCCCGGCACCTCGACTTCGCGGCGCGGCGGCTCACCCGCGACGGGCGGGGGTACTACAGCATCGGCTCCTCCGGGCACGAGGGCAATGCGGCGGTGGCCGCGGCCCTGCGCAGCACCGATCCGGCGCTGCTGCACTATCGCTCGGCCGGATTCTTCGTGCAGCGGGCCCGGCAGGTCCCCGGGCTCGACCCCGTCCGCGATGTGCTGCTGGGCGTGGCCGCGGCGGCCTCGGACCCCATTTCCGGTGGGCGGCACAAGGTTTTCGGCAGTAAGCCCGCCCATGTGATTCCGCAGACCTCCACCATCGCCTCGCATCTGCCGCGCGCGGTGGGGCTGGCCTTCGCCATCGACCGGGCCGCGAATCTGGGGGTGGCCTGCGAGTGGCCCGGGGATGCGGTGGTGGTGTGCAGTTTCGGCGATGCCTCCGCCAATCATTCGACGGCGGCCGGGGCCATCAATACCGCCGTGCACACCGCGCATCTGGGCGTGCCCATGCCGGTGCTGTTCGTGTGCGAGGACAACGGGATCGGCATCAGCGTGCCGACGCCGCGGACCTGGATCGAGCACGCCTACGGGGCCCGGCCCGGGCTGCGCTACTTCGATGCCGATGGCGCGGATCTGGTCGATGCGGTCACCGTCGTCCGGCAGGCGGCGGATTATGTTCGCGCGCACCGTAAACCGGCATTTCTGCGATTGCGGACCGTGCGGCTGCTCGGCCATGCGGGCTCGGATGTGGAGGCGGCCTACCGGCGGCCCGCCGAGCTGGCGGCGGATCTGCGCCGGGATCCGGTGACGCGCACCGGGGAACTGCTGATCACCTCCGGCGTGGCGACGCCCGGTGAAGTGCTGCGACGCTACGACGACATCGGGGCCAGGGTCGCCGAGATGGCCGAAAAGGTCTCGGGTGAAACGAAACTCGAGTCCGCGGCCGCGGTCACGGCCAGCCTCGCGCCGGCCCGGCCGACGGTCGTGCGCACCGATGCCATCCGCTCGGTCGGTCCGGCGGATCCGGCCAAGGCCGCCACTCCCCTCGTGCTCAATCCGGCTCCGGCCGCGGCCGCCACCGGCGATCCGATGACATTGGCGCAGGCCATCAATCACACGCTCGGGCAATTGCTGACGCGCGATCCCGACGTGCTGGTCTTCGGCGAGGACGTCGGCCGCAAGGGCGGGGTGTACGGCGTCACCAAGGGGTTGCAGCAGACCTTCGGCGTGCGGCGGGTTTTCGACACGCTGCTCGACGAGCAGAGCGTGCTGGGCACCGCGCTCGGGACGGGGCTGGCCGGATTCGTGCCGATTCCGGAGATCCAGTACCTCGCCTATGTGCACAACGCCGAGGACCAGCTGCGCGGCGAGGCCGCGACGCTGTCGTTCTTCTCCAGTGGGCAGTACCGGAATCCGCTGGTGGTGCGGATCGCCGGGTACGCCTATCAGAAGGGGTTCGGCGGGCATTTCCACAATGACAATTCCATTGCGGCGCTGCGGGATATCCCCGGGGTCGTGATCGCCTCGCCGTCGCGGGCCGATGACGCCGCGGCCATGTTGCGGACGTGCGTGTCGGCGGCCCGGGTGGACGGGCGGGTGTGCGTCTTCCTGGAGCCGATCGCGCTGTATCACACGCGCGATCTGCATCGGCCGGGCGACGGCGGTTGGGCCGCACCGATTTCCGGTGTGCGGCACGTCGAGATCGGCTCGGCGCGGGTGCACGGCACCGGCACCCATCTCACCATTGTGAGCTTCGCCAATGGGGTGCCCATGAGCCTGCGGGTGGCGCGGCGGCTGGCCGCGCGCGGCATTCACGCCCGCGTGCTCGATCTGCGCTGGCTCGCACCGCTGCCGGTGGACGAGCTGCTGGACAATGCCCGCGCCACCGGGCGGGTGCTCATCGCCGACGAAACCCGCCGCAGCGGAGGCATTTCCGAGGCCGTGTGCGCGGCGCTGCTGGATGCCGGATTCGACGGGCCGATCGCCCGCGTCACGAGCGAGGACAGTTTCGTCCCGCTCGGCCCGGCCGCCAATACGGTGCTGCTGGACGAGGACCGGATCGAGGCGGCCGCCGAAAAGCTCATTGCCGCACCCTGATCCGGATGACAACGTACCGGGATAACCGTGATGAGGGGGTACGGCATCCCGGTACGTCGCCGGCGCCGGTCCGGTCGGCGCCCCGGCGCCGATGAGGGGGCGGCGCCAGGTTTATCTACGTAGTACGTACGTAGTTAGTAATACCGGATGGCGGTGACGCCGCGCAACCACGCAGGTCGCACGCGTCGACCGCGCGCATCTCACACGTCAACCGTGCTGTGCCCGCATGTCATCCGCGCAGCGCCCGAGCCGTCTTCGACTCGGTGTGCGTGGCCAGCCCCTCCGGGGCGCCCTCGTAGAGGATTCGCCCGCCGTAGCGACCGGGTCCGGGCCCGAGGTCGATCACCCAATCGGCCCGGCGAATGACATCGAGGTTGTGCTCGATGACGACGAGGGTGTTGCCCTTGTCGACGAGCCGGCCCAGCACCTCCAGGAGGGTGTCGATATCGGACAGGTGCAAGCCCGTGGTGGGCTCGTCGAGCACATAGATGGTGTGCCCGTTGCGTTTCGCGAGTTCCTTGGCGATCTTCAGCCGCTGGCATTCGCCCCCGGACAGGGTGGTGAGCGACTGACCGAGACGCAGGTAGCCGAGGCCGACCTCCTCGACGTGCCGGAGCGCGCGGGTGATGGCCGGGTCCGGAAAACGCTGGGCGGCTTCGTCGATGGTGAGGTCGTCCACATCGGCGATGCTCAGCCCGTCGAGCGTGTACGCGAGCACCTCCGGCGTGAAGCGGCGGCCGCCGCAGGTCTCGCACACGACCTCCTGGCCGTCCATGAACGCCAGATCGGTGTAGACCACGCCGAGTCCGTTGCAAGCCGGGCAGGCCCCTTCGGAGTTGGCGCTGAACAGGGTGGGGCTCACCCCATTACGGGCGGCGAACAGTTTGCGGACCGCGGGGGCGATGCCGGTGTAGGTGATGGGTGTGGAGCGGCGGTTGGTGGTGACCGCGCGCTGATCGACGATGGTGGCGGGGTGCTGTTCGACCAGTTCGGCGATCAGGCTCGATTTGCCCGCGCCCGCGACGCCGGTGACGGCGGTGAGCACACCGGTGGGGATGTCGACGCCGATGCCCTCGAGGTTGTTGCGGGTCGCGTTCTCGATGCGGAACTTGCCGGTCGCCGGGCGCGGTGTGGTCGAGCGGCGGCGCTGACGCAGGGCCCGGCCGGTGAGGGTGTCTGCGGTGCTCAGGTCCTCGTATGAGCCTTGGAACACGACCTCACCCCCGGCGACGCCCGCGCCGGGCCCGATTTCGACGATGTGGTCGGCGATGCGCATGACATCCGGATCGTGTTCGACCACCAGCACGGTGTTTCCCTTGTCCCGCAACTGCTTCAGCAGCTCGGTCATCGAGCGCACATCGTGCGGGTGCAGGCCGACGGTGGGTTCGTCGAAGACGTACAGCATTTCGGTGAGGCTGTTGCCCAGGTGCTTGACCGTCTTGATGCGCTGGGATTCGCCGCCGGACAAGGTGGTGGTGGGCCGGGCGAGCGACAGATAGCCCAGCCCGATATCGGCCAGCGCGGTGAGCCGGTCGTGCAGGGCCGCCACCACCGGGGCCACATTCGATGCCGTCACGCCCGGAATCAGGTCGGCCAGTTCCCCGATCTCCATGCGACTCATCTCGATAATGGTGCGGCCGAGCACCCGCGCCGTCCGAGCCGCCTCGTCGAGCCGCTCACCGTGGCATTCCAGGCAGGTCCGCGAGTGCGTGAAGCGTTCCACCACAGCCTGTTTGCGCTCGGAGGGGTTGTCGGCGGTGTGCAGGTAGATGCGCTCGAAGCGGTTGATCACCCCTTCGTAATCCTTGGGCGGGCGGGTGCCCAGCCGGGCCGCGGCCTCGCCGCCGTAGAGCAGCGCGTGGCGTTCGTCGGCGGACCAGTCGCGCAGCGGGGTCGACGCGTCGAACGAGCCGATATCGGCGTACTGGCGATACCAGAACTGCCCGTTTCCGAAGCCGGGCAACAGGATCGCGCCCTGCGCCAGCGACTTGTCCAGGTCGAGCACGCTGTCCACATCGGTCACGATCGTCTCCCCCAGCCCCGAACAGGTGGGGCACATCCCGGCGCGGTCGTTGAACGAGAAGTGGTTCGACTCGCCGACATACGGCTCGCTCGCCCGCGAGAACAGCAGTCGCAGATAGCTGTACGTATCGGTAATGGTGCCCACGGTCGACCGGGCATTGCCGCCCAGGCGTTTCTGGTCGATCACCACGACCGGCGACAGCCCGTCGATGGCGTCCACCTCGGGGCGGCTCCAGCGCGGCAGCCGATTGCGCACGAACGGCGGATAGGTCTCGTTGACCTGATAGCCCGCCTCGGCGGCGATGGTGTCGAAAACCAGCGAGGACTTGCCCGAGCCGGAGACGCCGACGAACACCACGAGGCTGTTGCGCGGCACATCGATATCGATGCCGCGCAGGTTGTTGGTGCGCGCCGCCCGAATCCGGATGGCACGGCGATGAAGCAGGTCAGCGGGCTGTGTCGTCGTCATACTTCGACGCTACGAATAGATGCGGCCGGATCCTGACCGCAATTCGAGCCATGATGGAGCCATGCCCGATGTCACGCGCCGCATGCTCGACCTGCTGGCCCAGCTGCAAACCGGCCGCCGCTTCAGCGGCCACGAGCTGGCCGGGCGATTGGAGATCAGCCCGCGCACGCTGCGCCGCGATGTGGAGCGGTTGCGCGACTACGGCTATCCGGTGACGACCCAGCCCGGACCGAGCGGCTTCTACCAGCTCGCCGCGGGCCGCACCCTGCCGCCGCTGGTGCTCGACGACGAGGAAGCGGTCGCCACACTGGTGGGCCTGGCCCTGCTCGGCGCGACCGCGCCGCCCGAGCCGGAGGGCCACGCCGATATGGGCACCGCCGCCGACCGCGCCTTCGGCAAGATCGACCAGTTCCTCCCCAAACGCCTACGCCCCCAGGTCGGGGCCCTCCGCTCGACGGTGGAAGCCGCGCCCCTGGCCGCCCCCGCGGTCGACCCGGAGGCCCTGACCGCCCTCGGCCTGGCCGCGGCCCGCCACGAGGTGGTGACCTTCGACTACACCAGCCGCAGCGGCCGCATCACGCCCCGGCGGGTCGAACCGTATCGGCAGGTCCACCTGCACCTGCGCTGGTACCTGCTGGCCTGGGATATCGAACGCGCCGATTGGCGCACTTTCCGCCTGGATCGGGTTGCCGGGATCACCCGCACCGCAGCCCCTTTCACGCCGCGCCCGCTGCCCGCACGCTCGGCCGCGGACTACCTGAGGGCAGGGCTCACCGCCGGACGGCACCGCGCGGTGGCGGTGGTCGAAGCCGGCGCGAGCGCGGTCGCCGATGCGCTGAAGTTCCAGGACTGCGATATCGAACCGCTGTCCGCCGACCGGTGCCGAGTCAGCATCCGGGTCGACTCCTTCGAATGGATGATCCTCACTATCGCCTTCCTCGGCGTGGACTTCCACCTCGAGGAGCCCGCCGAGTTCCGGGATCGCAGCCTCGAACTCGCCGACCGCCTGCGCGCGGCGGCGACCGCTCGCGGGTAAGGATCCCCTCAGGTTTCGTCCGTACACTCGTGCGCGGTCGACAGAAGGAGCAATGGTGCGCCGGACGGCAGGGCAGGTGGTTCGATGAGCGTCGCCGCATGCCTGCTGTTGTACGGGTTCGCGGTCGCCGTGCTCGCACCCCGCCTGCTGCAACGCGTGACCCATGCGGGCGCGGCTCCTCGGGTCGCTCTCATCGCCTGGCTGGCGTCCATGGCCTCGACGGTCGCCGCCTGGTCGGCCGCGACGATCCTGCTGCTCATGGACCTTGTCTCCCATGGCATTTCCACCGCGCCCAAACGGTTCCTGGATACCTGCGTGACCCATCTGCACGACGCATCGGTCGGCCGGTACGGTACGCCGGTCCAGGCCGGTCTCCTGCTCCTGGCCGGGTTCGTCGCCCTTGCCGCCGGGGTGCTGGGGCTGCGGCTGGCGAAGTCTCTGCTGCGCGCCCGGCGCAGCACCCTCGAACACGCACAGCTGACCCGCATGGCGGGCCGTCAGCATCCCGAGCTGGATGCCGTCGTACTCGAGGTCGACGAGCCCGCCGCGTATTGCGTTGCGGGCAAACCACATACGATCGTGCTCAGCAGAGCGGTCCTCGCGGCCCTCCCGGACGACCACCTCGACGCGGTCCTCAGCCACGAGCGCGCCCACCTCGCCGGCCGCCACCACCTCCTGCTGGCCGGCACCCGCGGGCTGGCCGCCGTCCTCCCCCGCCTCACCCTCTTCACCATTGGCGCCACCGAGGTCGCCCGCCTGCTCGAAATGCTCGCCGACGACGCCGCCGCCCGCATCCACGGCCGCGGCACCGTGCTGCACGCCCTGCGCACGCTCTCCGGCATGAAGGCCGGTCCGGCGGGAGCGCTCGGGGCCGCCGAAGTCGCCCTGGCCGCCCGCATGCAGCGACTGTCCACGCCGACCGCCCCCGCCGCACGCACCCGGGCCCGGCTCGGCCTCACCGCCGCGGCGGCCACGGCCACCCTCGCTCCCCTGGCCTCCGTGCTGACCGCCGCTCTCGGGATCGCGCTCTGCACACCGTTTTCCGGATGAGCGCAGCGATGCCGGGCTGCTATCATCATCCGGTGATCGATCTCCGACAGACTTGGTGGCGGCTGCTACAACAGCCCGCTTAGTCATGTCCCCGGGCTGTACGCAGCCCGTGACACAGTCCGATCTCCGCGCGGTTCGTGCAGCTCTTCCCTCTTCCAAGGAGCTGTCCGTTGAATTCCCTCACCGCCACCCTCGAACGCAGCGATTCGGTCCGCGCCGACGTTGCCGACAATCCGCACCGGTACCGCATTCTCACCGGTGAACGCCCGACCGGCCCGCTCCATCTGGGGCACTATTTCGGGACCCTGTCCGAGCGGGTGCGCCTGCACCGGCTGGGCGTGGACACGGTCGTCATCCTCGCCGACTATCAGGTCATCACCGACCGCGACGCCATCGGCCGGGTCCGGGAGAACGTCCACGGCGCGGTGCTGGACTATCTGGCCGCCGGGATCGACCCGAACCGGGCGGTCATCTTCACCCATTCCGCGGTGCCCGCGCTGAATCAGCTGCTGCTGCCGTTCCTGAGCCTGGTCACCGAGGCCGAGCTGCACCGCAATCCCACCGTCAAAACCGAGCTCGCGGCATCGGGACGGGCGCTGAGCGGACTGATGCTCACCTATCCGGTCCACCAGGCCGCGGACATCTTGTTCTGCAAGGGAAATCTGGTGCCCGTCGGCAAGGACCAGTTGCCGCATATCGAGCTGACCCGGGTGATCGCGCGCCGCTTCAACGAACGCTACGGCGAGGTCTTCCCCGAACCGCACGCCTTGCTCACCGCCGCGCCGGAAGTCCCCGGTCTCGACGGCCGGAAAATGTCCAAGAGCTACGGCAATGCGATCGCCCTGTCGATGACCGCGGACGAGACGGCGGCCCTGATCCGCCGGGCACCGACCGACTCGCAGCGGCTGATCACCTTCGACCCGGCCGGCCGGCCCGGCGTCTCCGCGCTGCTGACCACCGCCGCGCTGTGCACGGGCGCGGACGAGCGCGAACTCGCCGCCGAGATCGGCGATGCCGGTGCGGGAGCCCTCAAGCAGCTCGCGACCGACGCGGTCAACGAGTTCCTCGCACCGCATCGCCGACGTCGTGACGAGTTCGCGCGCGATCCCGGCTACGTGCGCGGCGTGCTGCGTGACGGGAACCGCCGCGCCGACGAGATGGCGGACCGCACGCTCGGTGAGGTCCGCGATGCGATGGGCACGGCGTACTGAGGTAAACGAACTCCCCTGCTCACCGCCGGTGGTGACGGCCCGTCGGCGCGGGATCGCGGCGGTGGCGGCCCCCGCCCGCCAGGACGGGCAGGGGTTCGGTGACGAAGTCCTCGACCGGGGGCAGACTGTCCGGCTCCCCGGCGGGTGCGCGACGGTCGAGCAGGTACAGGGCCAGCGCCGCGAGTGCGCCGACGGCCATCAGACCCGTCCATACCGCCCAGTCGGCGTCGGCCGCGCGGGCCGCGCCCACCACCGCGCCCGTGGCGAGGTTTCCGATCAGGATGCCGATGCCGACGACCGTGTTGTAGAAGCCGTAGTGCGTGGCGACCAGGCGGTTTCCGGACAGGGCGACCACGGTGTCCATCTCGAACGGGAAGACCGCCGCGGTGCCGACCGCCAGCAGCGCCGCCGCGACCAGCAGTGCGCCGATGGCGGCCGGTGTACCGAAAGGCGTTGGGCCGGAGACTATTGCGAGCGGCAGGAAGGAGGCCGCGAGGACGGTCATACCGGCTACCAGGCTGCGGCCGCTGCCCCAGCGCGAGCGCAGCCACGCGGTGATGCGGAGCTGGCCGGCGACCGCGACGACGCCCGAGATGACGAACAGCGCCGAAGTCAGCGCTCGAGCGCGATCACCGGCGAGGTGCTCGGCCTGCAGCGGCAGCGCCAGATAGATCTGGAACGACAGGATGTACGAACCGATCATGGCGAGGGAGAAGGCCACGAAACGGCGGTTGGCGACGATGGTGCGCCAGTCTTCCAGGACCGACGTTCTTGTTTGCGGTTCCGCCGGGCGGCGGGTGGGGAGGGCGAACAGTTGCGCCACCGTGAGTGCCGCGAAGACTATGGCCGCCGCGGCGGCGGTGACGCGGAATTCCAAGGCCATCAATGCGAGTCCGACCAGTGGGCCTGCCAGGATGCCCGCTTGGTAGAAGATATTGAAGATCGCGAAAGCCTCGACGCGCCGGTCACCGGCCTCGGCGGCCAGGTAGGCGCGCACCGCGGGGTTGAACAGCGCTCCGGCGAATCCTGTTGCCGCCGAGGCGATCAGTAGCCCAGGGAGGGATTCGGCGAAGATCAGCAGGGCGAAACCGCCGGTGCGCAACAGGCATCCGGCGACGATGAGTGGTTTGTAGCCGAGCCGGTCGGCGAGGGTGCCGCCCAGCAGGAACATGCCCTGCTGGGAGAAGTTGCGCACACCGAGCACCAGGCCGACGGCCCAGGCGGCCAAACCCAGTGGGCCCGCGAGATATCCGGCCAGGTACGGCATGAGCATGTAGAAGCCCAGGTTGATGCCGAACTGGTTGATCATGAGCAGGCGTGCGGCGGTGTCGAAGGCGCGGAAGCGGGCGAGGATCGTCACGACGCCCGCTCCCGGGTGCCCGTCCCGGCCTCGGGAGCGGCCGGATCGATGACGGTGGCGCAGCGCGTCCACGAGCGGACCTGGCGTTGCGCCGGGTGCGTGAGGACGTCGGGTTCGGGTGGGGGCGCGGCGGCGAGCAAGCCGTGCTCGGCGCAGTAGGCGTCGTTGTAGACGGTGTCGAAGTAGCGGTGCGGGCCGTCCGGGAAGATCGCCGCGATCCGGGTGGCGGGGGTGTGCGTGCGCGCCGCCCAGCCCGCCACCAGGGCGACCGCGCCGACGCTCCAGCCGCCGCTGGCGTGATAGGTGGCGGCCAGGGTGCGGCAGGCCCAGACGGCCTCGGCCGGTGCGACCCAATGGATTTCGGCGAAGGCGTCGTAATCGACATTGCGCGGGTGGATGCTGGAGCCGAGGCCGCGCATGAGCCGTGGTCCGGCGGACTGGCCGAAGATGGTGGAGTCCACGGTGTCGACGCCGATGAGTTTCAGATCCGGGTTGAAACGCCGCAGTACGCGCGCGACTCCGGCGGAGTGGCCGCCGGTGCCGACGGCGCACACCAGCACGTCGACGCGGCCCAGCTGGTCGACGAGTTCAAGGGCCAGCGACTCGTATCCGGCCACATTGTCCGGATTGCTGTACTGGTCGGGGCACCACGCGCCGGGTTCGGCGGCGAGCAGTTCGGCGACCCGATCGCGGCGGGCCTGCTGCCAGCCGCCGTCCGGATGCGGCCGGGCGACCAGATCGACGTGTGCGCCGTAGGCCGCGAGCATGCGCGCCACGATCGGCTCCAGGCCGGGATCGGTCACCACCGTGACCGGATGCCGATAGACCAGACCGGCCAGCGCCAGACCCAAACCGAGTGTGCCGCTGCTGGATTCGACGATCCGGGCGCCGGGGGCGAGGTCGCCGCGCAGTTCGGCGCAGCGCACCATGTGCAGGGCGGGACGATCCTTCATACCGCCGGGATTGAAGCCCTCGAGCTTGGCCCAGAATCCCCGTTCGGCCGGGGCGAGCGGCTCGCCGACCCACAGCACCGGCGTATTGCCGACCAGGGCGCGCGGTTGCCGGGCCGCGCCGGGCGCGGCCACCACCAATTCCTCTGCGAGCGAAGCGAATTTGTCGAGTACGACCTTGTCCATGGGTGTCGCTTTCTGTATCGGGCCGTCCGCGCGGGGACGGCCGGACGTGCGCGGGCAGCGGACACCGGCCGGCGGTATGCCCACGCCGGCCTGGCGCTGGCCTGTCAGCGCCTGGCGATACAGATGCGCGTCAACAGCATTCGGCCGCCGACGACGGGTAGTGCGGGACCGGGCGGGCCGCGCACGCCGGGCACGCCGGAGACGGCCGCGGCGGCAACCGGCAGGACGACCCCGAGCAGGGCCAGGATCAGCAGCAGCGATACCGCGCTCGCGCCCGCACCGGGCAGCGCGGACTTCACGCAGTGCTCCAAATGCGGTGTGCAGTCCTCGATTTCACTGGCGAGGTCGGAGATCGACCTGTCCTCGGCGAGGCCGATCACGGCGAGCACGGAGGTCTCGGACGCCTCGGTGATCCCCGCGGCGTGCGCGTGCCCCTCCGACCGGAACAACGTGCAGTCCGCCAACAGGATCACCAACAGGGCGGTCACGACGGCCACGGCGACGGCGGCTCGGCGACGCTGCGGAGCAGCTCCCACCACCGACACCTCCTGCCTCGAATCCAATCGGCCGAGCTTTCATTTCGGCCGGACGAGCCCACGTCGCAGCAGCTCGATCGGCACCGCACGCCAATCTACTATCCAACTACGTACTTCGCTGCGGCGACGCGAGCGAGTCGCCGGCGCGCCGCGCTATTTCGGCTTGGCACGCGACAATTTGCGCAGCGCGGCCCGCAGTCCGTCGGATTCCTCCGGGCTCATCTGTTCCACGAAGTGCGCGAGCACCAGATCCGAGCGACCGCCGCTGCCCAGCGCCTCGCGCATCAGCTGCGCGCTGTATTCCTCGCGGGTCAGCGAAGGCCAGTAGTGGTAGGCCTTGCCGACGCGCTCGCGTTGCAGCCAGCCTTTACGGTGCAGGTTGTCCATGGTGGACATGACGGTCGTGTAGGCGATGTCGCGCTCGGCGGACAGGTCGGTGAAGATCTCCCGGACCGTCGTCTTCTCGGCGCGGTCCCAGATCCGTTCGATCACGACCGCTTCCAGCTCGCCGAAGCCTCGCGCAGCCACGTTGACGTCTCCTCACCTCACGGCACTCGGTTCGCACCGTGTGCGGCCTACTGCCCGGGTGCGTGGTACCCGATCGTAGGGTCGCGCCGGGTGCGGCTCAAGCCGGGGCGCACGGGCGGGCTCGCACACTCATACTGTCTACGTACGTAGATCGTAGTATCGTCGCTCGGGAGCGCGTTCGGCGCAACCGGAAGGGAGAACCATGTCGTCCCGGCAATTCCCATCGGCCCTCAACCGGCGAGGATTCCTCGCCCTGGGAGCGGGCGCGGCCGCGGCCCTGGCCCTCGGCGCCTGCGCGAAGAACGATGGCGGGGGCGCCGTCCAGCCGGACTCGGAGGCGGTGCGCAAGGCCGAGGCCGCGCGGCGAGCGGCGAACGCGCAGGTGCGGGAGGTGGCGTTGCGCGCCGAGCCTGCGACCGTCGACCTCGGCGGGGTGCAGGTGCGGACCTGGGCGTACGGCGGGCAGCTGCCGGGGCGGGAGATCCGCATTCGCAAGGGCGAGGTGCTGCGGGCCGAGCTGACCAATGGGCTGCCCGCGCCGACCACCGTGCACTGGCACGGGATCGCGCTGCGCAATGATATGGACGGCGTCCCGGGCGTCACGCAGCCGGAGATCGCGCCGGGCAGCGTGTTCCGCTACGAGTTCACCGCGCCCGATGCCGGGACGTACTTCTTCCATCCGCACGTGGGAGTGCAGCTGGATCGCGGGCTGTATGCGCCGCTCATCGTCGAGGATCCCGCGGACGGGCGCGACTACGACCTGGAAGCCGTTGTCGTGCTCGATGATTGGCTCGACGGCGTGGACGGGCGCGATCCCGACCAGCAGTTGCGGCGGCTACAGGATGAGGGCATGGCCGGAATGAACATGGGCGGCGACGGCATGGGCGGCATGGACCACGGCGGTATGAACGGGTCCGGCATGTCCATGCCCGCCGATCCGAACAATCCGCTCGGAGCGGACGCCGGGGATGTCACCTATCCCTACTATCTCGTCAACGGCCGCATCGAGACCGATCCGGTCACCGTCGCCGCCCGGCCCGGGCAGCGCATCCGGTTGCGGATCGTGAATGCCGCCTCCGACACCACCTTCCGGGTCGCGGTGGGCGGTCACACCATGCGCATCACGCACGGCGACGGCTTTCCGGTGCGGCCGCTCACGGCGTCGAGCCTGCTCATCGGCATGGGTGAGCGGTACGACGTCGTCGTCGAGCTGGGTGATGGCGTCTTTCCGTTCGTCGCGTCCGCCGAAGGCAAGAACGGTCAAGGGCTGGCGCTCCTCCGGACCGGCGGCGGCGCGGCGCCGGCGGCCGATGTGCGCCCGGCCGAGCTCGCGGTCGCGCCGGTCACCGGGGATCGGCTGGTGGCCGCCGATGCCGTGCGATTCCCGCAGCGGTCACCGGATCGGACCCTGGACGTGGCGCTGGGATCCGATATGACCAAGTACATCTGGACCATCAATGGGAAGGCTTTTCCGGAGCAGGCGCCGCTCGATATCACCGAAGGCCAGCGGGTGCGGCTGCGCTTCGTCAACAAGTCGATGATGGCGCATCCGATGCACCTGCACGGGCACACCTTCCAGGTGGTGAACGCCGCCGGCAACGGGCCGCGCAAGGACACTTCGATGGTGTTGCCCATGCAGACCGTCGAGGCGGATTTCCAGGCCGACAATCCGGGGCAGTGGATGATGCACTGCCACAACATCTATCACGCCGAATCCGGAATGATGGCGGTCGTCTCCTACGTCCGCTGACCGGCGCGGACGCGATCAGTCGGCGATGCGGTGCCCGGCCTCGCGCAGCGTGGTCGCGGCGTCGTCGAGGCGGTGATCGGGGACGAGTACCAGATCGGCGTGGTAGGTGGAGGCGACGAAGACCGGGATCCCGGCCGCGGCCAGCGGGCCGACCAGCGCCGCGAGCATGCCGGGCTGGTCGAGGCCGTGGGCGGCATCGCCGTAGAAGCCCTTCCAGCGTTCGCCGTCGGCCCACGGCGGGGCCTCGCGAATCACGGTGAGGCCCTCGGGGGCTCGCACCAGCGCGATCCATTCGTCGTCCTCGGGGAAGGTGGAGTTGGGCAGGTGCTCCACCACGAACTGCGAGGGCACGATGCGCAGGCGCTGGCTGGTCATGCGGTCATCGTAGGCGCAGGGACCGACTCGCCCGCAGGGCGGTTCACACTGATGGATTCGATTTAGTTCGATCGACTAAAATCAGGTGACCGGTGACGGCCCGGCCCGTAGGGTCACCGGAATGACTATCAGCCCAAGGCAGATCGCCACGGAGAACGAGCAGATCGCCGACCGCGGCAGCTACCGGACGCGCACCGGAGCGTCCGTCGATATCAGCGCCGCACTGACCGCCGCGCGTGCGGGCACCGTGTCCTACTCCCCCGCCGATGATCTCGGCGATGCCGCGCGCGGACCGTTCACCGGAATCGTGGAGGTGACCGCGGAAGGCAGTGTGGCCGCGGCGCGGCGGCTCTACGAGTCCGGTGGAAAGGCGGTCGCCGTGCTGAATTTCGCCTCGGCGCGGAATCCGGGCGGCGGCTATCTGCGCGGTGCGCGGGCCCAGGAAGAGGACCTGTGCCGCAGCGCGCTGCTGTACCGATGCCTGTTGGAGGCGCCGGATTACTATGCGGCCCACCGGGCGTCGCCGGATCTGCGCTACAGCCATCGGGTGATCTTCTCCCCGGGGGTGCCGGTGATCCGCGATGAGCGCGGTGAGCTTGCCGCCCAGCCGATCCCGGTATCGTTCCTCACCTCTCCCGCGCCCAATGCCGGTCAGCTCGCCCTGCGTTCGGAGCAGCCGGTCTCGGTGCGGGCGGTGCTGGCCGAGCGTGCGGAGCGGGTGCTGGCGGTCGCGTCCCGGCACGGTGTGCGCGAATTGGTGCTCGGCGCTTGGGGTTGCGGCGTGTTCCGCAATGATCCGGCCGAGGTGGCCGAAGCCTTCGATCTCGCGCTGCGGCGGTACGGCGCGGCGTTCGAGCGGGTGGTGTTCGCCGTGTGGGACCGGAATCCGGTGTCGGCCAACCGCATCGCGTTCGCCGACCGCTTCGCGCTCGCGGCCGGCCCGTCCTAGTCGATGCGGACGGTGAGGGTCGCCACGACGGCGTCGGTGCGGGCGCGCAGCGTCGCGGCGAGGACCGGGCCGCGCGGATTGTGCAGCAGGCGATGCCAGGGGCGACGGGGTTCCACTCGGGAGAGGACCACGATCACCCGCCTGCCTTCGCGAGATTGCTTGCGTACGTAGCCGACCAGGGTGGCGATCAGGCTGCGATGCGGGGCGGGCAGCACGACGAGCGGTACGCCGGGGTTCCAGCGTTTCCATTGTGCGCTCAGGTGTTTGGTGGATGCGGGATCGATTTCGGCGGCGACCGCGACGATGTCGCCGCCCATGTCGGCGGCGGCGCGCAGGGCGCGCGCGGTGACCGTGCTGACTGCGACGACCGGGACCACCACGAGGGGACGGCCGGAATCCGGCAGGCTGTCGCCCGGCGCGGGGATGCGGCCGAAGCCGAGCTCGGTGGCGACTTCCTGGTAGTAGTTCTCGGTGCGGGCGAACGACACCACCAGCAACGGGATGATGATCAGCAGCAGCCAGGCGCCCTCGGTGAACTTCTCCACCAGCAGAACCACGCCCGCGACAGCAGTCAGCATCGCCCCGAAACCGTTGAGGGCCAGCCGGGATCGCCAGCCGGGCCCGCGTTGGCGTTGCCAGTGCCGCACCAGGCCGACCTGGCTGATGGTGAAGCCGATGAACACTCCGATGGCGAAAACCGGCAGGATGCGGTGCGTGTCGGCGTCGACCGCCACCAGTACCAGCCCCGCCACCACCGCCACCGCGGCCACGCCGTAGCGGAATACGGGGCGCTCCGAGCGCATGGCGAACAGGCTCGGCACGCGACGGTCCTTGGCCAGCAACGACAACAGCACCGGCAGCCCGCCGAAACTGGTGTTGGCCGCCAGCGCCAGCACCAGGGTGACCAGCAGGTTGGTCAGGTAGAAGGCCCAGCCGGTGCCGAAGGCCGCCGCCGAGAGCTGCGCCAGCACGGTCACATCGCCGCGCGGGGTCACCCGGTGCTCGCGAATCAGCCAGGCGAGGCCGAGCAGCATGGCGCCCAACAGGATTCCCAGGCCGACCTCGGTGTGCTGGGCGCGGCGCACGGCGGGCGCGCGGAAGGCGGGCACCGCATTGGCGATGGCCTCCACACCGGTCAGCGAGGAGCAGCCGGCCGCGAAAGCCTTGAGCAGCAAAACGATTCCGACCGCCTCGACCGGATCGATCGGGCCCGGATCGGTGCCGATGACCGCGACCGGCGCGGGCCGCAGCAATCCGACCACGATGACCGCGAAGATGGCGATCACGAACAGCAGGGTCGGGCCCATCAGCGCCTTCGCCGATTCCGCGATCCCGGCGAGATTCACCGCGGCCAGCACGACCAGTCCGATCAGCGTGAGCTCCAGCAGGTGCGGGGCCAGTGCCGGGAAGGCGCTGGCGAGGCTGGCCGCGCCGGCGGCCAGGCTGACGGCGACGGTCAGCACGTAGTCGACCACCAGGCTCGCGGCGGCCAGCAGGCTCACGCCGCGGCCGAGATCCTTCTTGGCGACGGCGTAGCTGCCGCCGCCATCCGGATGCACCGCGATCACCTGCCGGTACGACACCACCAGCACCAGCAACAGCGCGGTGATCGCCAGGGCCACCGGCAGGGTCCACACCACGGCCGCCGCACCGGCCGCCACCAGCACCAGCACGATCGCCTCGGGGCCGTAGGCCACGCTCGACAGCGCGTCCAGCGACAATGCCGCGAGTCCGCCGAGCGAAGTCAGCCGGTGCGCGTCGCCGCGCTGCGCCGCCCGCAGCCGTCGATCGGCGATCCGCGGTTCGTCGGTCCTGGTATCCGGCGTGTGCACCACGCCGACCATTGAACGCGGCGCGCGTCCAGCAAATCGTGAGCGACACGGATACCCGGGGTTGTGCCGCCGAGAATGTCGCGGGTCGGGTCCGTGAAGAATTCGGTGGCCGTGACGGGCCGCGCCGCCCTAGCGTTGCTCTCGCAATGAATCAGTACGAAATCAGAGCCGACTTCGACCGCGACACCATCGTCGTCTATCAGGCCTACAACGACGCCATCGCCGTGCCCGCCGTGGCCGCGCAGCGGTTCGTCGCGCCGTTCTCGCTCAATCGCATGACGTGGATCAAGCCGTCGTTCCGCTGGCTCATGCAGCGCAGCAATTGGGCGCGCAAGCCCGGCCAGGAACGCATTCTCGCCGTGCGCATCACGCGCGCCGGCTGGGAGGAGGCCCTCGGCCAGGCGGTGCTGACCAGTCCGGAGCGGCGCGTATACGCGGATGCGAATCAGTGGCGCGCACAGTTCAAGCATGCGCACGTGCATGTGCAGTGGGATCCCGAATATTCGCTGCGCGGAGCGAAACTCGACCATCGCAGCATTCAGGTCGGGCTCTCCCGCCACATTATCGACCGCTATGTCGAGGACTGGACCGTGGACATCCGCGATCTGACTCCGCTGGTGCACAAGATGTCCGCGCACCTACGCGACGGCCGTGTCGACCGCGCGAAAGTCCTACTACCGCCGGAGAAGACGTATCCGCTCACCGAGGGGCTCGCCGAAAGGATCGGGGCGCGTTGAAAAGTGGGGTCGGACACGGCGCTCGACTCTCCCCTCACGGGAGACCCTAGGCTGATCGCACCACCGAGACGAGGAGCGATCATGATCACCGGCATCTTCCCCACCATCTGCGCCGACGACGTCGCCGCCACCCGCGACTTCTACACCGGACTGCTCGGCTTCAAGGTCATCTTCGACAGCGGCTGGTATGTCCAGCTCGAAGCCCCGGCCGAACCCAAGGCGCAGATCGGCATTGTCGAGCGTGAACACGCCAGTGTGCCCGCGGCATTCCGCAACCGGCCCGCCGGAGTGCTCATCTCCGTCGAGGTCGAGGATGTGGACGCCGTGCACGCGCGCGCGGTCGAAGGCAACCTCGAAATCCCCCTCGAACTCCGCACCGAGGACTTCGGCCAGCGCCACTTCATGACCGTCGACCCCAGCGGGACCCTGGTCGACATCATCACCAATATCCCGATCACCGGCGACTACTCCGACGCCCTGCCCACCGACTGACGGTCGAGCCGCGCCCCGCCGCGCTGTCTTCCTGAAATGCCTGCCGTTGATGGGCTACCTTGGCGTATCAGCGAACTGGAGGTGCTCGAATGGTGGCCGTGATCGGCGCAGGCATAGCCGGATGCGCGCTGGCGGGCGGGCTGGCCCGCCGCGGTGAAGCCGTGCAGCTGTACGAACAGCAGCGATCGGGCTCCGCGGGCGGCGGCGCTTTCCTGTTCATGGACGATCGCGGCCACCGGGCTCTCACCGAACTCGGCGTCTCCGAATCCGCCGTCGAGGCGGGCTCGTATCCGGTCACCGGCGGCCTCGACTACACCACCAGCACAGGACGATTCAGCGCCGTGACCGGCCGTGGTCACCGATTCTGGATGCGGCGCAACCTGATCGGAATCCTCGCCGACTTCGTCGCCGACTCGGGCGCGGAAATCCATTACGGCACACCGATCACCGATGTCACGCTCACCGAGAGCGGCTGCATCCTGCACCACAATGGCAGCAGCACGACCGTCGACGACGATCTCATCGTCGCCGCCGACGGCATCGACTCGGTGGTCCGCGCCCGCCTGGAACCCGATCGCCCCGCCGAATACGCCGGCGACGTCGTGCTCTACGGCATGACCACCGAACCGGTCACTCTCCCCACCCCACCGGCGACCCTGCACTTCTTCGCCGAGATGACCGCCACCGGCGCACCCGGCAGCACCCTCGGCCACATCTGGCGCCCCGGCGACCCCGCCGCCCTGTGGTTCCTGCGCGTCCCCCGCCCGCCCCTGCCCGGCACCAGCAATGACATCGGCTTGCGCCCCGTCGCCGAATGGACCGAAACCATCACCGCCGCAACACCCTCCAATGAGGCACTGCTGAAGACCCTGCTCGCGGCAACGGAATCCGTCCACGTCAGCAATGCCCGCGATGTCCCCCTCACCAATGCCGCCACCCCCACCACCCCCGTCCTGCTCATCGGCGACGCCGACCACGCCATCACCCCCGCCGCCGGCGTCGGCGCCCGCGACGCCCTCGAGGACGCCCACGCCGTCTACCAGGCCCGCCTCACCTCCGCCTCCCCCGCCACCGCCATGGCCGACCGCCGCACCCGTATCGTCGCCGACCGCGAACAAGCCCTCCGGGGCCGCCGCCAAGCCCGCTGACCCCCGGTAGGCTGGATGGCGTGACCGAGCGGAAACCGCCCGATCTCAGCTTCGAATCCTGGATCGACAAACAGGTGCGCGAAGCGACCGAACGGGGCGACTTCAACGACCTTCCTGGAGCCGGCAAGCCCATCCCACCGGGCGCCGCCGACGAAGACTGGTGGCTGCGCGGCCTCCTGAAACGCGAAGGCGTCCGCGCCGACGCCCTCCTCCCCGAATCCATAGTCCTGCGCCGCGAACGCGAACGCCTCCAGGAAACCGTCCGCGACATGCAGACCGAACAGCAAGTCCGCCAAACCGTTTCCGACCTCAACGACCGCATCGTCCAGTGGCTGCGCATGCCCACCGGCCCCGCGGTGCCGATCGGCCCGGCCAAGGTCGAGGAGGTCGTCGCCACCTGGCGAGCCGAACGGGATGCCGCGCGCGCCGAGCGTGCCGCGGCCACGCCGGTGCCGCCCGCGGCCGAATCCACCGCCCGCCGATCGTGGTGGCGACGGCTGTTCCACCGCTGAATGCCGAAAGGCCGGGCATCACTCGGATGCCCGGCCCCTTCGGGGTGAAAACCGTTACGGCAGTGGGCCGCCCGCGGCGATCGCGGAGAGGGTGGCGAATTCGTCGCCCTTGAGGGAGGCGCCGCCGACCAACGCGCCGTCGATGTCGGTCTGGCCGACCAGTTCGCCGACGTTCTTGGCATTGACGGAGCCGCCGTAAAGGACGCGGACGCCCGCGGCCACTTCGGGGTTGGCCAGCTCGGCCAGTTCCTTGCGGATGGCGCCGCAGACTTCCTGGGCGTCGGCGGCGCTGGCCACCTTGCCGGTGCCGATCGCCCAGACGGGCTCGTAGGCGATGACCACCTTGGAGATTTCCTCGGGGGTCAGGCCCTTGAGGGAGCCGCGGAGCTGTTCGAGGTTGTACGCCACGTGGGTGCCGGTTTCGCGGACGCCCAGGCCCTCGCCGATGCAGACGATGGGGGTGATGCCGTGCTTGAGGGCCTGTTTGGCCTTTTCGAGCACGGTGGCGTCGACCTCGTTATGGTACTGGCGGCGTTCGGAGTGGCCGACCACGACGAACTTGCAGCCCAGCTTGGCCAGCATGGAACCGCTGATCTCGCCGGTGTAAGCGCCCTCGTCGTGGGTGGAGACGTCCTGTGCGCCATAGGTGATCAGCAGGCGGTCACCCTCCACCAGCGTCTGCACGCTGCGGAGGTCGGTGAACGGCGGGATCACCGTGACGTCGACCTTGTCGAAGTACTTCTCCGGCAGGGCGAAAGCGATCTTCTGCACCAGGGCGATGGCCTCCAGGTGGTTCAGATTCATCTTCCAGTTGCCGGCGATCAAAGGCTTGCGCGCCATGGCTCAGTCCTCCAATACCGCGATGCCCGGAAGTTCCTTGCCCTCCAGGTATTCCAGCGACGCGCCGCCACCGGTGGAGATGTGCGAGAAACCGTCGTCCGGGAGGCCGAGGGTGCGCACGGCCGCGGCCGAATCGCCGCCGCCGACCACCGTGAACGCGCCCTTGCCGGTGGCGACGACGATGGCCTCGGCGACACCGCGGGTGCCCGCGGCGAACTTCTCGAACTCGAACACGCCCATGGGGCCGTTCCAGAAGATCGTCTTGGCCTCGGTGAGCAGCGCCGCGAAGCGGGCAACCGAATCGGGGCCGATGTCCAGGCCCATCCAGCCGTCCGGAATCTCGTTGGCGGCCACCACCTTCGACTCCGCGTCGGCGGCGAACTTGTCGGCCACCACGATGTCCACCGGCAGGTGGATGACATCGGCGTACTTGTCGAGCAGATCCTTGCAGGTGTCGATCATCTCGGCCTGCAGCAGCGAGCCGCCGACCGGAAGTCCCTGCGCCGCAAGGAAGGTGAAGCACATGCCGCCGCCGATGACCAGGGTGTCGACCTTCGGCGCGAGCGCCTCGATGACCGCCAGCTTGTCGGAGACCTTGGAACCGCCGAGCACGACCGCGTACGGGCGCTCCGGGTTCTCGGTGAGCTTCTTCAGCACCTCGGTCTCGGCGGCCACCAGGTAGCCCGCGTAGTGCGGCAGCAGCTTGGCGACGTCGTAGACCGACGCCTGCTCACGGTGCACCACACCGAAACCGTCGGAGACGAACGCGCCGTCGTCGCCGACCAGCTCCACGAGGGCGTTGGCGAGCTTGACCCGCTGCGCCTCGTCCTTGCTGGTCTCGCGCGCATCGAAGCGAATGTTCTCCAGCAGCAGCACATCACCGTCGGTGAGGCCCTCGGAGCGCGCCAGCGCGTCCTGGCCCACCACATCGCCGGCGAGCTGGACATTGCGGCCCAGCTCCTCGGCCAGCCGCGCCGCGACGGGCGCCAGGGAGAACTTCGGATCCGGTTCACCCTTCGGGCGGCCCAGGTGCGCGGTGACGATCACCTTGGCGCCGGCCTCGGCGAGCGCCTTGATGGTCGGCACGGACGCGATGATGCGGCCCGGATCGGTGATGACGCCGTTGTCGAGAGGCACATTGAGGTCGGAGCGCACCAGCACGCCCCGGCCCTCGACGCCCTCGTTCAGCAGATCTTCGAGAGTCTTGATCGTCATCGCCGGATTACAGCGACTTCGCGACGAGGCCGATGAGGTCGGCCAGACGGTTGGAGTAGCCCCACTCGTTGTCGTACCACGAGGCGACCTTGACCTGCTTGTCGATGACCTTGGTCAGCGGCGCGTCGTAGATCGAGGAGTACGGGTCGGTCACGATGTCGGTGGAGACGATCGGATCGTGGTTGACCTTCAGGATGCCCTTCATCGGGCCGTCCGCGGCGGCCTGCATGGCGGCATTGATCTCGTCGATCGACGCGGCCTTGGCCAGGTCCACGGTGAGGTCGGTGATGGAGCCGGTCGGGACCGGCACGCGCAGCGCGTAACCGTCCAGCTTGCCCTGCAGTTCGGGCAGCACCAGGCCGATGGCCTTGGCGGCGCCGGTGCCGGTGGGCACGATGTTCAGGGCGGCGGCGCGGGCGCGACGCAGATCCTTGTGCGGGGCGTCCTGCAGGTTCTGGTCCTGGGTGTAGGCGTGGACCGTGGTCATGAGGCCGCGCTCGATGCCGAACGAGTCGTGCAGCACCTTGGCGATCGGGCCGAGGCAGTTGGTGGTGCAGGACGCGTTCGAGATGATGTTCTGCGAGCCGTCGTACTTGTCGTCGTTCACGCCCATCACGATGGTGATGTCCTCATCGGTGGCGGGCGCGGAGATGATGACCTTCTTGGCGCCGGCGGCGAGGTGGCCCTTGGCCTTGGCGGCATTGGTGAAGATGCCGGTGGACTCGACGACCACATCGACGCCCAGGTCGCCCCACGGCAGCGCCGCCGGGCCTTCCTTGATCTCCAGGGCCTTGATCCGCTGATCGCCCACGACGATGTAATCGCCGTCGAGCGACACGTCCTGCGGCAGGCGGCCGAGGATGGAGTCGTACTTGAGCAGGGTCGCCAGCGTCGCATTGTCGGTGAGGTCGTTGACCGCGACGATTTCGATGTCAGTCTGGCCGAGCGCCTTCTGCGCCTCGACCGCCCTGAAGAAGTTGCGTCCGATACGGCCGAAGCCGTTGATGCCTACCCGGACAGTCACGTTATCGCTCCTCAGCTTTCAAGCGGATCGTTTCCGTTGCACCTGACACCCTAGCCCCGTCCGGAAACACGTCCGACACGCCCCTGTCACTGGTGAGCTGGGCATGTCACAAAATAATCTCGGTCGCGGTGAGGTTTTTCCTGTGCGAATGACCAATTGTCATGTGCTCCAGGAACAGCAGCGAACCCCCGGCATCGCATGCGCGGGGGTTCGCCGCCGATCAGGCCTCTTCCAGCAGTTCCGCCGTCACGGCGGACTCTGTGTCTGGGATACCCAGTTCCTTGGCCCGCCGATCGGCCATCGACAGCAGGCGGCGAATGCGCCCCGCCACAGCGTCTTTGGTCATCGGCGGATCGGCCAGCTGGCCGAGTTCCTCCAGCGACGCCTGCCGGTGCAGGACGCGCAGCTTGCCGGCGGCGGCCAAGTGGTCGGGCACATCGTCGCCCAGTATTTCCAGCGCGCGCTCGACGCGGGCGGCCGCGGCAACCGCGGCGCGCGCCGACCGGCGCAGGTTGGCGTCGTCGAAGTTCGCCAGCCGGTTGGCCGTCGCGCGGACCTCGCGGCGCATGCGCCGTTCCTCCCACGTGAGCCGGGTGTCCTGCGCGCCCATGCGGGTGAGCAGGGCGCCGATGGCCTCGCCGTCGCGCACCACCACGCGGTCGGTGCCGCGCACCTCCCGGGCCTTGGCCGAGATGCCCATGCGGCGGGCCGCGCCGACCAGCGCCAGGGCGGCCTCCGGACCGGGGCAGCTCACCTCCAGCGCGGAGGAGCGGCCCGGTTCGGTGAGCGAGCCGTGCGCGAGAAACGCTCCGCGCCACGCGGCTTCGGCATCACCGATGCTGCCGCCGACGACCTGCGCGGGCAGGCCCCGCACGGGGCGGCCGCGCACATCGAGCAAACCGGTCTGGCGGGCCAGCGCCTCGCCTTCCTTGGAAACACGCACCACGTACCGGGAGGTTTTCCGGAGCCCACCCGCACCGAGAACATGCACATCCGAGCCGTATCCGTACAGCTCGAAGATTTCCCGGCGCAGCCGACGCGCGATGGAACCCATGTCCACCTCGGCCTCGACGATCACCCGACCGCCGACGATGTGCAATCCACCGGCGAACCGCAGTAGTGCGGACAGCTCCGCTTTGCGCGAGCTCACCTGAGATACGGTGAGCCGGCTCAGCTCGTCCTTCACTTCCGCTGTCATCGCCACGAGACGCGCTCCTTTCCACCCAAACCGGACCGCACACGTTGGCTCATATGCCGTCCTTCGACTCGAAGCCCTGCCAATTCCGGCCGAGGTTGCCGGATCACCTGATCCAGTGCGGCGGCAAGCTTTCCGGGGTGGTGCCGGTCCGTCCCCGCCTCGGCGACATCAGCGAAGGTTACTCGTGCTCGCAGCTGTTCGGCAGCTCTTGCCACATGTTCGCGTTCCCTACCCTCGGGTACGGAACCCGAGTCGACCAGAACATGGTCGACTGTGAAATCCGGTGCGTGCTGGGACAATACATGCAGATGCCGTTCGGCGGAGAATCCGGCCGTTTCGCCCGGTTCCGCAGCGAGGTTGAGCACCAGCACTTTCCGCGCCCGGGTATGAAGCAGAGCTTCGTGCAATTCGGGCACGAGGAGATGGGGAATGACGCTGGTGAACCAGCTTCCCGGCCCCAGCACAACGACATCCGCGTGCTCGATCGCCGAGGTCGACTCGGGGCACGCGGGCGGATCCGAGGGAATCAACCGCACCCGGCGCACCTTGCCCGGTGTGGTCGCGACGGCCACCTGACCTCGGATGCAGCGGCTCACCCGCGGATCGCCTTCCAGCCCGGCCACATCCGCCTCGATGGTGAGCGCGATGGGCGACATGGGCAGCACCCGGCCGGTGATGCGCAGCATCCGGCCGACCTCGTCGAGCGCGGCCACCGGGTCGCCCAATTCCTCTGTCAACCCGGCCAGAATCAGATTGCCCACCGAATGCCCGGCCAGTGCTCCGGAGCCGCCGAAGCGATGCTGGATGGTGCGCGCCCACACGCCGTCGGTCTCTTCGGCCAAGGCCGCGAGAGCCATTCGAAGATCACCGGGGGGCAGCATGCCGAGCTCGGCGCGTAGCCGGCCCGAGGAGCCGCCGTCATCGGAGACCGTGACCACCGCGGTGATCTTGCGGGTCAGCCGCCGCACCGCCGACAGCGTGGCGTACAGCCCGTGCCCGCCGCCCAGCGCGACAATGGCCGGATTCGCTTCGCGCTCACTCATTCCCGCCCCAAATCCCGATGGACCACGCGCACCACGTCGGCCGCCCCGTTGTTCGCGGCCGCGCCGAGCAGCTCGCCCAGCGCCTCGGCTATCGCCACACTGCGGTGCTTGCCACCGGTACAGCCCACTGCCACGGTCATGTATCGCTTCCCCTCTTGGCGGTAGCCCTCGGTCGTGAGGTCGATGAGGTGCCGGCCCGTGCTCAGATAATCCTGGGCACCCGGGCGCGACAGCACGTACTCACTGACCGCGGCATCCTGTCCGGTCTGTTCGCGGAGTTCCGGCACCCAATGCGGATTGGGCAGGAAACGCAAATCCAACACCATATCCGCGTCCAGTGGTACTCCGTACTTGAAACCGAACGATTGGATTGTGAGCTGCAGAGCGGTCGGCGCGTCCCCGCCGTAAGCCTCCTCCATCTTCCGATGCAGCTGATGGATCGATAGTTCGGTGGTGTCGATGACCAGGTCCGCGGCCGTCTTCACCGAGGCCAGGCGCTCGCGTTCGGCCGCGATGCCCGCGGTCAGCGTGCCGTCCGCGCTCTCGCCCTGCAGCGGATGGCGACGCCGCGCGAAACCATAGCGGCGAATCAGCACATCATCACTGGCTTCCAGAAAAAGAATGCGAGTGCGCACCCCGGCGGACCGCAATTGCTCGGTGACGGCCGAGAGATTCCCGGTGAAGAAGCGGCTGCGCACATCCATGACCACGGCCAGTTTCCGGATCGGCGGTTGCGCGCTCTCCCCGAGTTCGACCATGCGGCCGATCAGTTCGGGCGGCAGATTGTCGGTGACGTAGTACCCGAGATCCTCGAGCACCTTGGCGGCCGTGCCGCGACCGGCGCCGGAGAGCCCGGTGACGATGACGACCTCCACGGGCGTTTGCTGTGGATCACCGATATCGGTTGTGCTGCTGCTGTTTTCGACCGCATTATTGCTGGCTTCGACGCGCGTCATGTCCTACCGGGTTCGTTTCTGGGTTTCCGTCGATCATCCTGCACCGATGCCGCATTCCGCGGCAGACACACGCGGGAGGCGAGACACAGTTCCGATTCTCCCTCCCGACCTGCACAGACGGCGTGTCGCGATTCATCCTCTCGGCGTGTCGCGCGGCTCGGCGTGCACAGCCTACCTGCCGGAGGGCGTTGTGCCCCGGCATGCAGAGGTCTACCCCGAAACCTGCCGGTTATTCGGCGTCGCGGGCGGCGAGTTCGTCC
The DNA here is from genome assembly GCF_042672265.1 of Nocardia sp. NPDC127526. Classification (NCBI taxonomy): domain Bacteria; kingdom Bacillati; phylum Actinomycetota; class Actinomycetes; order Mycobacteriales; family Nocardiaceae; genus Nocardia; species Nocardia sp. NPDC127526. The sequence goes on from NZ_JBHXVO010000002.1 coordinate 592,114, forward strand.
GGATTCAAGGCGGAGAGCACGGCTTTTGCCGTGGCGACCCCGATGCCGGGGACCTGGGTGATCTCCTCCACAGTCGCCTTCTTCAGCTTGGCCACCGAACCGAAGTGGGTGACCAGCGCGGTCTTGCGGGTCGCGCCGAGGCCGGGCACCGCGTCCAGGGCGGAGGCCGTCATGCGGCGCGAGCGCTTGCTGCGGTGAAAGGTGATGGCGAAGCGGTGCGCCTCGTCGCGGACCCGCTGCAGCAGATACAGCGATTCACTGGTGCGCGGCATGATGACCGGATCGGGCTCATTGGGCACCCACACCTCTTCCAGGCGCTTGGCCAGGCCGATCACCGCGACATCGGTGATGCCGAGCTCGTCGAGCACCTCGGCCGCGGCGTTCACCTGGGGCGCGCCACCGTCGACGACGTAGAGGTTGGGCGGGTAGGCGAAGCGGCGCGGCCGGCCGGTCCTGGGGTCGATGCCGGGCAGACCGGGATCCAGCGCCTCATCGGATTCCGTTGCCCCCGAACCGGATTCCAGATCCGCGGCCTCGGCGGCGTCGATATCGCGGCGCAGTTTCGCGAAGCGCCGGCGCGTCACTTCCGCAATGCTGCCGACGTCGTCGGAGCGGCCCTCCCCCGCCGCCTCCTTGATGGTGTAGTGCCGGTAGTCGGACTTGCGCGGCAGCCCGTCCTCGAACACCACCAGCGAGGCCACCACATCGGTGCCCTGCACATGGGAGATGTCCACGCACTCGATGCGCAGCGGGGCGCTGTCGAGTTCGAGGGCGTCCTGAATCCCCTGCAGCGCCTCCGAGCGCGCGGTCAGATCGCCCGCCCGCTTGAGCTTGTGCTGGGCGAGGGCCTCCTGCGCATTGCGCTGCACGGTCTCGGCGAGGGCCTTCTTGTCCCCCCGCTGCGGCACCCGCAGCTGCACCGCCGATCCGCGCAGCCCGGACAGCCACTGCTGCACCTGCTCGGCGTCATCGGGCAGCGCCGGCACCAGCACCTCGCGCGGCACCACCGTGCCCGCGCCGTCCTCGCCGGTCTGGGCGGCGATGGCGGACTGCTCGCCGTAGAACTGGGTCAGGAACTGCTCGACCAGGGCGGGCACCTCGCCGCCGGCTTCCACATCGTCGATGGCGTCGCCGGACTTGTCGACCACCCAGCCGCGCTGACCGCGCACCCGGCCATTGCGGACGTGGAAGATCTGCACGGCCACTTCCAGCTCGTCGATGGCGAAGGCGATCACATCGGCGTCGGTGCCGGTGCCCAGCACCACGGCCTGCTTCTCCAGGGCCCGGCGCAGCGCCTGCACATCGTCGCGCAGCCGGGCGGCGGTCTCGAAGTCGAGCTCCTCGGCCGCGGCGTGCATGCGCCGTTCCAGCTCCTTGACCAGGCGGTCGGTCTTGCCGGAGAGGAAGTCGCAGAAGTCCTCCACGATCTGTCGATGCTCGGCGGCGTCGACCCGGCCGATGCAGGGCGCGGAGCACTTGTCGATGTAGCCGAGCAGGCAGGGACGCCCGATCTGGCTGTGCCGCTTGAAGACTCCGGCCGAACAGGTGCGCACCGGGAACACCCGCAGCAGCAGATCGAGGGTCTCGCGAATCGCCCAGGCGTGGGCGTAGGGGCCGAAGTAGCGCACGCCCTTCTTGCGCGCGCCCCGGTAGACGAACACCCGCGGGTATTCCTCGTTGAGGCTGACCGCCAGCACCGGATAGGACTTGTCGTCGCGATACCGCACGTTGAAGCGCGGATCGAACTCCTTGATCCAGTTGTATTCCAGCTGCAGCGCTTCCACTTCGGTGGACACCACGGTCCACTCCACGCCGGCCGCGGTGGTCACCATCTGGCGGGTGCGCGGATGCAGCGACGCCACATCGGCGAAGTACGAGTTCAACCGGCTCCGCAGGCTTTTCGCCTTGCCGACGTAGATGACCCGCTTGTGCACGTCCCGGAACTTGTACACACCGGGTTCGACGGGAATGGTGCCCGGCGCGGGCCGGTACGTCGCGGGATCTGCCACGCCACCAGGTTAACGAGCCGCTCCGACAAGCCGCCGACACGGCCGGGAACGCGCCACGCCGCAGGGCCTCATCCGGAACGGCCGTGGCGACGAAGGTATCGGCAAGATCAGCGCACAGATGAGGAGTTGCACCATGATCCGCCTTCGCCGTCGCCGCCGGTCCCTCGCGATCGGGTCCGCCCTGAGCCTGGCGGCCGCCGCGCTGGTGGCCGTATCCATGCCGGCGGCCGCCGACTCCGACGGGTCGATCTTCGTGTACGGGGATTACCTGAAGCACGAATCGCCGCTCATCCTCTGCGGCGGCAAGACGCCGGTCAAGACGACGCTCGCCTGACCGCCGCCCCGCGACCGGCGCTGCTGTCCGGCTGCCCTGGTGAACACGGTCGGCTCGATCGGGCGGACGCGCGCCACGCCGAGGCGGTCTGCGGGGCGTAATTCGGCGCCGGAGGTCCGCGCGCGGTCAGTATGGGACGACCTGTCATTGGACGATCGGCATTGCACACGAGGGGAGCACCACCAGATGATTTCCCGTTTTCGACTGCGTCACCGGTTCGTCGCCGTCGGCTCGGCGGTGGGCCTGAGCGCGGTCGGGCTGGTCGCGGTCGCGGCGCCGTCCCAGGCCTTCACCCACGGCGAGGGCTGCCGGATCGACCGCACGCTCGACACGGCCACCTTCTTCTGTACCGACACCGAGAACTGGTACGCGGCGGTGGTGCGCTGCGCCGGCTACCGCCAGGTCGGCCGCGGGGTGCAGCAGCCCACCTACATCGTGGGCGATTCGATCCGGCCGTTCATTCCGCTCACCGTCGAATGCACCGGCCAGGGACGGCAGGGCATCGTGCTCGACTACTGGCTCGACGGCCCGTTCTGAGCCGTCGCCGCGGCGGGATCGGATGCCGCGGCGATGCTCCGGCCCGTCGCACATTCGGCCGCGGTCGTGCCGTCGACCGCGGCCGAGTGCTGCTCACGCCGACAGGCGGGAATGCAGGACCGCGCCGAGCGCGGGCGCGAGATCACCGCGCTCGCCGACCTCGATGGTGTCGAGCTCGAGCCAGTCCGCCAGCTCGCGCAGGGATTGCGCGAGTTCGGCTGCGACCCTGGCGATATCGCGTCCGGGTTCGGCGAACGCGCCCGGTACGAGCAGGCGGCCGGTGCCGCGTTCGGCGCGCAGGTCCACGCGGGCGACCAGTTCGCCGTCGAGCAGGAACGGGAAGACGTAATAGCCGTGCACGCGTTTGTGTTCCGGCGTGTAGATCTCGATGCGGTAGTGAAAATCGAAGAGCCGCTCGGTGCGGGCCCGGAAGAAGATGAGCGGATCGAACGGGCACAGCAGCGCCGCGCCCGATACCCGGCGCGGGGTGCGGGCCTCGGCATGCAGATAGGCGGGCTTGTCCCAGCCCGCGACCGCCACCTGCTCCAACTCCCCCGCGTCGAGCAGATCCGCGATGGCGGGCTCGGTCTGCTTGCGGGTCAGCCGGTAGTAGTCCCGCAAATCGGTCTCGGTGCCGATGCCGTGCGCACTCGCGGCCCGCCGGACCAGTTCGCGCACGGCCTCGGTCTCATCCAGTGTGCGGGTGCGCACATCCTCGGGGATGACCCGTTCGGCGAGGTCGTAATGCCGCTGGAAGCCAACGCGTTTGGGCACGGTCAACTCCCCCGCCGCGAACAGCGCCTCGCACACGACCTTGGTATCGCTGTAGTTCCAGCCCCAATTGTCCTTGGCGCGTGGACGATCCAGCTCCAGATGGCGCTCCACCTCGCCGGCGGTACTAGCGCCGAACTCGGCGATCACGCCGAGCACGTCCTCGGCCAGGCGCGGATTGCGCTGGTAGACCTCCCGCATCCCGTTCCAGCGCCCGGTGCGGTACTGCGCCATGCGCCAGCGCATGAGCGACCAGTCCTCCACCGGCAGCAGCGCCGCCTCGTGCGCCCAGTACTCGACCAGTTTGCGCGGGCGGCGGGCACTGTGGCTCCAGGCCGCCTCGTCCAGCAGCGCGCGGTCGTACGCGCCGATCCGCGCGAACACCGGCGAGTAGTGCGCGCGCACGACGGCGGAGACCGAATCCAGCTGCAGCAGTCGCGTGCTGTCGAGCACCTTCATGACCGTGCGGCGGGTGGGCGGGCCGCTGGGCCGGGTGGCGGCGAAGCCCTGGGCGGCGAGCGCAATGCGACGCGCCGCGGCGACGGTCAACGTGCGGGTCGGGGTCGGAGAAATCGGCACACTCGAACCATGCCATGCCGCACCGACAGGCGGACCCGCTCGCTGCCGGCGCGAACCTGCCGAATCGAGGCACGCAACCACGTCCGACCAGCGATCAAGTTCGATACACTCGTGTATCGAGTTTCTACAACGCGAGGGAAAGCATGATCGAGAACCCGGATGTCATCGTCGTCGGCGCCGGTCTGGCCGGTCTCGTCGCCACCCATGAGCTGGTCAAGGCCGGCCGGCGGGTGCTCATCCTGGACCAGGAGAACCGGGCCAATCTGGGCGGTCAGGCGTTCTGGTCGCTGGGCGGGCTGTTCTTCGTGGACAGCCCGGAACAGCGGCGGCTCGGTGTGAAGGATTCGCTGGAGCTGGCCCTGCAGGACTGGTTCGGCTCGGCCGGCTTCGACCGCGCGGACGAGGACAGCTGGGCCCGGCAGTGGGCGCGCGCCTATGTCGAGTTCGCGGCCACCGAGAAGCGGCGGTATCTGCACGATCTCGGACTGCGGGTGACCCCGCTGGTCGGCTGGGCCGAGCGCGGCGGCGCCACCGCCGACGGGCACGGCAATTCGGTGCCGCGGTTCCATCTCACCTGGGGCACCGGGCCGGAGGTGGTGCGGGTGTTCCTGGAGCCGGTGCTCGCCGCGGAAAAGCGCGGGCAGGTCGGATTCGCCTTCCGGCACCGGGTCGACGAACTGGTGGTCGAGGGCGATGCCGTCACCGGGGTGCGCGGCAGCGTGCTCGAACCCTCCGAGGCCGAGCGCGGGGTGAAGTCCTCACGAGAGATCGTGGGCGAGTTCGAGTTCGGGGCCCGGGCGGTCGTCGTGTCCTCCGGCGGCATCGGCCACAATCACGAACTCATTCGCCGCAATTGGCCGGTGGACCGGCTGGGACCGTGCCCGGAGTACATGATCTCCGGCGTGCCCGCGCACGTGGACGGGCGCATGCTGGCCATTTCCGAGGCCGCCGGCGGGCGCATCGTGAACCGGGATCGCATGTGGCACTACACCGAAGGCATTCACAACTGGGATCCGATCTGGCCCGACCACGCCATCCGCATCATTCCCGGACCGTCCTCGCTGTGGTTCGACGCCAATGGAAAGCGGCTGGCCGCACCGTGTTTCCCGGGTTTCGACACCAATGCCACCATGAAGGAGATCCTGTCGACCGGATACGACTACTCCTGGTTCATCCTGACGCAGTCGATCATCGAGAAGGAGTTCGCGCTCTCCGGATCGGAGCAGAATCCGGATATCACCGGCAAGGATCTCAAGCTCACGCTCAAGAGCCGGGTGGCCAAGGGCGCGCCCGGGCCGGTGGAGGCGTTCAAGAAGCACGGCGTGGATTTCGTGGTGGCGGACGGCCTTCCGGAGCTGGTGGCCGGTATGAACAAGATCGCCCGGGGCCCGCATCTGGACCTCGCCGAGATCGAGCGCCAGATCGTGGCGCGCGACCGGGACGTCGAGCACAAGTTCAGCAAGGACGCCCAGCTCATGGCGATCGGCAATGCCCGGCGCTATGTGGGCGACAAGCTGGGCCGGGTCGCCACCCCGCACAAGATCCTGGATCCCGCGCACGGCCCGCTCATCGCGGTGCGGCTCAATATCCTCACCCGAAAGACGCTGGGCGGCTTGCAGACCAACCTGGACTCCCAGGTGATGCGCCCGGACGGCACCCCGTTCCCGGGCCTCTATGCCGCGGGCGAGGTCGCCGGATTCGGCGGCGGCGGCGTGCACGGCTACAACGCCCTGGAAGGCACGTTCCTCGGCGGCTGCATCTTCTCCGGCCGCGCGGCCGGAAAGGCGCTGGCGCGCACGCTGGACCGATGAATCGGGTCGCCGTCAGGCGGTGACGAACCAGCGGTAGCACTCGCGGCGCAGCAGCAGCGCCAGCACGACGCCGGAGGCCATCACGCCGAACAGGACGGTGAACGGTCCCACGCCGGTGGGCATTTCGGCCGAGACCAGGGTGAAGATGCCGTGAAAGGCTTGCAGGCTGGCCAATCCGAGCGCGGCGATCCAGATCCACCGGGAGCGGAGGCCGAAAAGCAGTGCGACGCCGCCGATCGCCCACGCGGCGAAGAAGTGCAGGATGCTGCCGAAGGCACTGGTCAGGCCGTCGGTTATGGAGATGAGGCCGTGCAGGATCGCGAATCCCGTTGCCGCCAGGGCGGCGTACCGGGTTTCGCGGACCTGTGCGGGGACCGTGATCTCGAAACCATTACCCGCCGACGAGGTTTCCACCCCTTCGGCCGTAGGCGCATGCGAAGTCACAGCACTCCTCATCGAGTATCTGGTTACGCGCCCCCTGCGAACGCGCTGCACCCGACGCTAACCAAATGTTTCGATTCCGGACAATCTGCGCAGCGAAGTTATGACCATGGCCACAGGCGATAGCAGGCCCGCGTAAGCAGTGATCGCGAACACGAAACGGCCGTGCACGAATTCCGTGCACGGCCGCCGTGACAGCGTGAAACTACTTGTCGTCCCGCGGAATCGGCGGGATCACCGGGAATTCACCGGTATAGCCCTCGCGCATCTTGGCGATCGCCAGCACCCGCGGGCTCGCGAACTTCCAGCCGATGGCGAGCGCCGGGATGATGAGGACCAGGCTGGCGACCGTCCAGGTGCCGACCGGCTTGTCGAAGGCCATGAGCACCAGCACCGCGAAAAGGAAGATCAGCGTGGCGATTCCGGTGTACGGAGCCCCGGCCATCCGGAACGCGGGCCGCTGCGCCTGCCCCTGCTTCCACAGCCACCACAGCTTCAGCTGGCACAGCACAATGGTGGCCCAGGACGCCAGAATGCCCAGCGAGGCCACATTCAGCACGATTTCGAAGGCCTGCGACGGAACGATGTAATTCAGCCAGATGCCGAACAGCGCGATGGCGCTGGTGAGCAGAATGCCGCCATAGGGCACACCGGATTTCGACATGCGCGCGGTGAATTTGGGTGCGCTGCCGTTCATGGCCATCGAGCGCAGAATGCGGCCGGTCGAATACAGGCCCGCGTTCAGGCTGGAGAGCGCGGCGGTGAGCACCACGAAGTTCATGATCGAACCCATGTGCGCGACACCGAGTTTGCCGAAGAAGGTGACGAACGGGCTCTCCCCCGCCTTGTAGGCGGTGTAGGGCAGCAGCAGCGCCAGCAGGATCACCGAACCGCAGTAGAACAGCGCGATACGCATGATCACCGAGTTGATGGCGCGCGGCATGATCTTGGCCGGATTCTCGGTCTCACCGGCCGCGATACCGACCATTTCGACTGCGGCGTAAGCGAACACGACGCCCGAGGTGACCACCACCAGCGGCAGGATGCCGGTCGGGAACCAGCCCCCGGCCTCGCTCACCATCCGGAATCCGGTCTCCTGACCGTCGATCTCGAAGCGCCCGGCCAGGAAGACCGTGCCCACGATGAGGAAGGTGACCAGGGCGACGACCTTGATCATGGCCGCCCAGAACTCCATCTCGCCGAACCACTTCACCGAGGCCAGGTTGATGGCGAGCACGATGACCAGCGCGCCGAGCGCCAGGATCCACTGGGCGATGGGCTCGAACGGCCCCCAGTAGTGCAGATAGGTGGCGATGGCGGTGGTGTCCACGATGCCGGTCATGGACCAGTTCAGGAAGTACATCCACCCGGCGACGAAAGCCGCTTTCTCCCCGAAGAATTCGCGCGCATAGGAGACGAACGAACCCGAGGACGGGCGGTGCAGCACCAGCTCGCCGAGGGCGCGCAGGATGAAGAAGACGAAGACACCGCAGATCAGGTACACCAGGAACAGCGACGGCCCGGCATTGGCCAGGCGTCCGCCGGCTCCCAGGAACAGGCCGGTGCCGATGGCGCCGCCGATGGCGATCATCTGCAATTGCCGAGGCTTGAGGGCTTTGTGATAGCCACTGTCCTCGGCAGTAAGGTTCGTGGCCTTTGTCCGGATCTCGGTCATTCGCCGGTTAACCCTCCGCAATCGTGTATTGAGGCGAACAGAGAGTACCTTGCCATGTGCTGAGAACCATATCGGCGCTCCGAGCTGGGCAACTCTTGACAAAACAGCACCTGTCATGCTGTCTGACAGCACAGTTTGTCTAGATAGCGGGCGCGACGCTCCATCCGCCCAGGTCCGCCGCATGCGGACATCGGACCCGATTCGGACCCGCAAAGCCCCCGCCCGGCCCGCGTCCCGGCGCTAGAGTCCGATCATGAGGCGCACGCGACGGCACACCTGGGGCGGCGCGGCCGCCGCCCTGCTGATCACCCTCGGACTCGCCACCGCCTGTGGCTCGGACACCGAATCCGGTGCGGCCTCGTGTGTGACCGGACCCAATGGCGTCGCCATCACCCCGCGCACCACCGCCGCAACCGGCACCACCACCCCGAACCTGAGCCTGCGCCCGGAGATCGCCTCCGGGTACCGCACCGGCATGACCCCGGTGCGCACCGATACCTTCGCCGTCTCCACCGCCAATCCCCTGGCGACCGAGGCGGCCTGCCGGGTGCTGCGCGACGGCGGCACCGCCGCGGACGCCCTCATCGTGGCGCAGACCGTGCTCGGCCTGGTCGAACCGCAGGCCTCCGGCATCGGCGGCGGCGCCTTCCTTCTCTATTACGACGGCGCGACCAAGACGCTCGAGACCTATGACGGCCGCGAGACCGCGCCCAGCGGCGCCACCCAGGACTATCTGCGCTGGATCAGCGACACCGACCGCACCGCACCGCAACCCAATGCGCGCGCCAGCGGCCGCTCCATCGGGGTTCCGGGGGTGCTGCGGCTGCTCGAACTGGCCCACCGCGAGCACGGCAAGCAGCCCTGGCGGGATCTGTTCGGCCCGGCCATCGCCCTGGCCGATCAGGGCTTCGAGATCAGCCCTCGGCTGGCGGGCCAGATCGCGGAATCCGCAACGGATCTCGCGCGCGACGAGGCCGCCCGCGCCTACTTCCTGCAGGGCGACAACAGCCCGAAACCCGCCGGGACCACGCTGACCAATCCGGCCTACGCCAAGACCCTCGGCGCGCTCGCCGCGGACGGGGCGGACGCCTTCTACACCGGGGCCATCGCCGACGCCATCGTGGCCGCCGTGGCCGACGCCTCCGGCGGCCGCACGCCCGGCGTGGTCTCGGCGGCGGATCTGGCTGCCTACCAAGCGAAGAAGCGCGAGCCGGTGTGCGCGCCGTACCGCACCCACGAGATCTGCGGCATGCCCAACCCGTCCTCCGGCGGCATTACGGTCGCGGCGGCGCTGGGCATCCTGTCCAACTTCGATCTCGCCGCCCTCGCTCCCGCCAATGCCTCCGGCGACACCGATCCGGCGCGCAATGGCGGCAAGCCGACCGCGGAGGCCGTGCACCTCATCTCCGAGGCCGAGCGGCTCGCCTACGCCGACCGCAACAAGTACATCGCCGACTCGGATTTCATTCCGCTGCCGGGTAATTCACCGAAAGCGCTGCTCGACCCGAAGTATCTGAAGGAACGCGCCAATCTGATCGATCCGCTGCGCAGCATGGGCACCGCCAAGCCCGGCGACTTCGGCCCGGTCCCCCTCGGCTCCGGCCCGCAGCCGCCCGAGCACGGCACCAGCCATATCTCGATCATCGATCGGTACGGCAATGCCGCCGCCATGACCACCACCGTCGAATCCGCCTTCGGCTCCTTCAATATGGTCGACGGCTTCATCCTCAACAACCAGTTGACCGACTTCGCCGCCGAACCCGTCGGCGAGGACGGCGCGCTGGTCGCCAACCGCCTGGAACCCAACAAACGCCCCCGCAGCTCCATGGCCCCCACCCTGGTCTTCGACCTCACCCCCGACGGCGCCCGCGGCCCCCTCACCCACGTGACCGGCTCCCCCGGCGGCTCGGTCATCATTCAGTTCGTCATCAAAACCCTGATCTCCATGCTGGATTGGGGCCTGAACCCGCAGCAGGCCGTCTCCTCGGTCTCCTTCGGCGCGGGCAACAGCCCCACCACCAATGTGGGCGGGGAACACCCCGCCATCGACCCCAGCGATAACGGCGATCACGACCCGCTGGTCCAGAAACTCCGCGAGATGGGCCACCAGGTGTCGGTCGCTGCACAAGTCAGCGGCCTGTCCGCCCTGGTCCGCGACGGCAACGGCCTGATCGGCGGCGCGGACCCCCGGCGTGAAGGGGCGGTCCTCGGCGACAATGGCTGACGACGGTTGCCACGCACCAGGCCGCTACGTCGGCTACAGCGGGTGCGCTGCCAGGCATTCCGGGCAGCGCCGATAGGCCGGCGGGAGCGAATCCGACCACGGCAAACCGGGGATGATGCGCCTGGTCGCTCCGCAGCCGGGAAGGTAGTCCGGCGGCATGTGCCAGCGGCTCGCCGTCTTCCACGAACCTCACTCCGGCGCACGGGTTTCGCGGATCGTCGCTGCCCTCGTCGACGGCGCGGAGAAAGACCGCGTACACCACCTCCGGCTCCATAGGCGAATGCTGAGCGAGTAGCCAGAAGGCCCGCTCGTCAGAGACTTTCGACCAGGCGGTTGGTCGAGAGCGCATTCGACCGAGCAGGGCGCAGGCTACCCGCGTCTTCTCAGGTATCGCCGCGCATGCTCCGGTATCGGCCGAGTTCGGCGGATGCGTCCAGCATGGCCAGGCCGCGCCGAGTGAGTCTGCGCTGCCAATCACCGAGGGCCGCGGCCAATGCGTCTGTGCCACCGGCGGTTTTGATCTGCTGGACCACGGCGGCGATGTGGTCCAGCGGATAGCCGCCGCGGCGCAGCAGGTGCGCGAGTTCGGCGTCGCGGATGTCGGTGGCGCGGTAGCGGCGGTACCCGGTCGCCGGATCACGCGCCGGGCCGAGAATCCCGGCGTCCTCCCAGGCGCGCAATGTTGCCGCGGTGAGCCGGAGCCTGTGCGCGAGTTCGCCGATGGTCAGGGCCGCGGCAGTGGGCGCAGGCTCCGCGACAGCGGTTCGCACCGGCCGCTCAGCGGGCGACCCCGGCTCCGCGCCGAGTTCCGACGCGGTCAGGTGGCCGATCGTGTTTCGCACCGCGTCGAGTGTCTCCCGGTCGCGCTGCATCTGGATGTGGCCGCGATCGATGATCAGCAGCATTCGGTCCGGGTCGTCGCGGTGCAGCGCGGTCATGATCTCACCGGCCGCCGCGTGACCGTAGGCCGGAACGAGGGCAAGGAAGGCGCGGAGCGCGGCGGCGTGCACCTCGGTGTAGACCCGGTAGCCGCTGGGCGTTCGCTCGGCGGGCGGGATGAACCCGGCCTGCTCGTAGTTGCGGACCGCTTGGGCCGACAGGCCGTGCTCGCGGGCCAGATCGGATGGTCGCAAGGTTCTCACTGGTTTGAGACTTTACCTGGAATCTGCATGCTCGATACGAAGGAAGTCTCCACCGATTCTTCAACGATACGATTGAGACACATGAGCCGAGACATTCGAGACTTCGTTCCCGCCTCCTGTGAACTGCTGGGCCTGGGTGAATCCACGCATCGGGAACCGGCATCCGCGCTGCTGCGCAACGAGCTGTTCGCGCAGCTGGTCGCACACGGGTTCCGATCCATTGCCCTGGAAACCGATCGGGTCGCCGCGCTGACCGTGGACGACTACGTCCGGGAAGGCATCGGAACCCTCGATTCGGTGCTCGAGACCGGGTTCTCGCACGGCTTCGGCGAGTTCGACGCCAATCGGCGACTGGTCGCCTGGATGCGTGAGCACAACGAGAACCGGCCCCCGGCAGAGCAGTTGACCTTCCACGGCTTCGACGCCGCCATGGAGACCATGAACGTCCCCAGCCCGCGCCGCCATCTCGAATACGCCCGCGACTATCTGAAACTGGATTTCGATTTGGCGAGCCTCACCGGCGCCGACGAACGCTGGAACCGCACCGAGGCCGTACTGGACGCGGCCGAATCGCCCGGTGCGACAGCCGAAGCCGACAAGCTGCGCGTCCTGGCCGATGACATGCTCGTCCAGCTCTACGCCCGCGCCCCGGAACTGATCGCGGCCACCTCGCCCGCCGAATGGGTCAGGGCCGGGACCTATCTCACCGCTGGCCTCGGCCTGCTGCGCTATCACAAGCAGGCCGCGCTGCGCGGATTCGACGACGACACCCGCTGGTCGCGCCTGTCGGGGACCCGGGATGCGCTCATGGCGCAGAATCTCCTGGAGATCCGCGAGCTCGAGGCGCGCCGCGGGCCGACGCTGGTCTTCGCCCACAACCTCCACCTGCAACGGCACCTCAGCACCATGGCCATGGGACCGATGGACCTGGGGTGGCAGAGCGCGGGCGCGGTCGTGGGAGCCCTACTGGGCGAGCGGTACGCCTTCATCGCCGGCAGCCTGGGCCGCAGTGCGGTGCTCGAACTGCCCGAACCCGCCCCGGGCACCTACGAGGACTTCCTCCAAAGCCGTTTCACCACATGGGGTCTGATCCCGCGCACCGCGATCCCCGCCGCGAACACCCGCACCGACACCACCCCGCAGCAGGGCTACTTCCCTCTCGACGCCGCGAACCTGGCGGGGACCGCCGCGGTCCTGCACATCCCCGGCTGAGGGTCAGTCCGGCTGTCCCTCGGTGTATTTCGCGCCCAGCTCGCGGAAGCGGTCCATGGCCGCGGCGGCGCGCATCTTGTCATTGGAGCGGATGGCCATCATGGGGATGTACTCGTCGTGCACGAGTTCCAGTCGCGCCCAGGACTTCTTGTCCGGGAAGGAGATGCCGCGAATATCCTGCCAGCGGAAGACACTATCGCCCAGGATATTGCGCACCGCGACGCCCTGCGCGCCGACCCGCACCCGCGGGCGGGTGAGCATGAGCACGCCACCGGCCAGGAACAGGCCGATCACGGCCATGGCGACCTGATCGGTCACGCGGAAGTTCACGCCGGTGGCGTCGATGCGCAGGAAGATGCCCGCCAGCAGGAAGACCAGGAACAGCACGGCCGCCACAATGCGGGCGGTCATGATGGCGTGGCGGGGCTTGACCTCCAGATCCCACTCGCCGCCCGGCCCGGGGCGGTCCGCCGCCGATTCGGGTTCGTGATCCGACTTCTGTTCCGTGGCAGGCACTTCGGCTTCTCCGGACTTCGACTCGGTGGCGGGCGGGACGTCGGTCGCCGGATCCGTCGGCGCGGGCTTGCGGGGCGGCTCCTCGGAGCCGCCGTCGCGCTTCCAGATCCGGACGACCGGCATATCAGACGGTCTGGCTGAGTTCGCGCAAGGTCAGCGCGGCGTCGAGGGCCGCGGCCGAGGCCTGCTCGCCCTTGTTCTCGATGGAACCGGGCAGGCCGGCGCGGTCGATGGCCTGCTGTTCGGTGTTGACGGTGAGCACGCCATTGGTGACCGGCGTGCTCTCGTCGAGGGACACCCGGGTCAGACCGGCGGTGACCGAATCGCACACGTACTCGAAATGCGGTGTCTCGCCGCGGATCACGACGCCGAGGGCAACCACCGCGTCATGGCTGCGGGCCAGCGCCTGGGCCACGACGGGCAGTTCCATGGCGCCGGCGACCCGGACCACGGTGATATCGGCGACGCCCGCCTCGCGCGCCGTCTTCTCGGCATTGGCGACGAGCGCATCGCAGATCACGGTGTGCCAGCGCGACGCGACAATGCCAAGTTTCAGATCCTTGGCATCCGCGAGCTCGAATGTCGGTACGCCGGTACCGCTCATCGGTAGCCGCCCCTCTCGGTAGTCAGTAGTGCGGTGGGAATCAGTTGGCGGTTTCGCCCAGGTCGAGATCGTCCAGGCCGACCAGGTCGTGGCCCATGCGATCGCGCTTGGTGCGCAGGTAGTGCAGATTGTGCGAGTTGGCGCGCACCGGCATCTGCACGCGCTCGGTGATGGACAGGCCGTAGCCCTCGATGCCCGCGCGCTTGGTCGGGTTGTTGGTCAGCAGCCGCATGGACGAGATGCCCAGATCGGCGAGGATCTGCGCGCCGGTGCCGTAGTCACGGGCGTCGGCGGGCTGGCCGATGGCGAGATTGGCGTCGTAGGTGTCCAGCTGCTGCTCGTCCTGCACCTGGTAGGCCTGCAACTTGTGTAGCAGCCCGATGCCGCGGCCCTCGTGCCCGCGCATGTAGAGGACCACGCCGCGGCCCTCGTCGGCCACCATCTGCAGGGCGGCGTTGAGCTGCGGGCCGCAGTCGCAGCGCAGCGAGCCGAAGACGTCACCGGTGAGGCATTCGGAATGCACCCGGACCAGGACTTCCTCACCCTTGCCATTGGCGCCCGCGATATCGCCCATGACCAGGGCGACGTGCTCGGTGTCGTCGTATTCGCTCTTGTAGCCGATGGCCTTGAAGTCACCGAACTCGGTGGGGATGCGGGCCTCGGCGACACGCTCGACATGCTTCTCGTGCTTGCGCCGCCAGGCGATCATGTCGGCAATGGAGATGAGCGCCAGATCGTGCTCGTCGGCGAAGACGCGCAGCTCCTCGGTGCGCGCCATATCGCCCTCGTTCTTCTGCGAGACGATCTCGCAGATGACGCCGGCGGGGCTGAGCCCGGCCATGCGCGACAGGTCCACGGCGGCCTCGGTGTGGCCGGGGCGGCGCAGCACGCCACCGTCCTTGGCGCGCAAGGGAACCACGTGACCCGGGCGGGTCAGATCATCGGACTTGGCGTTCGGGTCGGCCAGCACGCGCATGGTGGTGGCGCGGTCGGCGGCCGAGATGCCGGTGCTGATGCCCTCGCGCGCGTCCACCGACACGGTGTACGCGGTGCCGTGCTTGTCCTGGTTGACCGCGTACATCGGCGGCAGGCCCAGCCGATCACAGTCGGCGCCGGTGAGCGGCACACAGATATAACCGGAGGTGTATCGGATCATGAAGGCCACGAGCTCGGGGGTCGCCTTCTCCGCCGCGAAGATGAGGTCGCCCTCGTTCTCCCGGCCCTCGTCGTCGACGACGACGACCGCCTTACCGGCGGCGATGTCGGCGACTGCGCGCTCGATGGTGTCGAACCTGGTCACGTCTGCTGTGCTCCATCTCGATTAGGTGCCTACCTACAGTAAGGCAGGTCCGGTGTCCGATTTGCGTCGCCTCCGGGCGCGCCGCCTACTCGCCGCGTTGCTGGAGCCGTTCGACGTACTTGGCGATCACATCGACCTCGAGATTCACGGTGGCGCCGACCGGAGCCGAGCCGAGGGTGGTGAGAGCGCGGGTGGTGGGAATGAGCGAGACCTCGAACCAGTCCCGGGCGCCGTCCGCGGCCGGCGCGTCGGCGAGGCCGAGACCGGAGACGGTGAGCGAGATGCCGTCGACGGTGATGGAGCCCTTCTCCACGACATAGCGGGCGATGCTGTCCGGCAGCGAGATTCGCACGACTTCCCAGTTCTCCGAGGGGGTGCGGGAGAGCACGGTGCCGGTGCCGTCGACATGGCCCTGCACGATGTGGCCGCCGAGCCGGGAGTTGACCGCGGCGGCGCGTTCCAGGTTCACCCGGGAGCCGACGTCCAGGCCGCCGATGCTGGAGCGCTTCAGGGTCTCGGCCATGACGTTCACGGTGAAGGTGTCGCCGTCGACCTTCTCATCGACCACGGTCAGGCAGACGCCGTTGACGGCGATCGAATCACCGTGCCCGGCATCGGAGGTGACCAGGGGGCCGCGAATGGTGAGCCGGGCCGCATCGGCCAGCTGCTCGGTGGCGACGATCTCGCCCAGCTCCTCCACGATGCCTGTGAACATGCCCTGCCTCTCCCTCCGGCCCGCCTGCCGGGCCCGCCGCTTGCGCCAACAGCCCGGACCACCGGCGGTATTCCCGCGGTGAGCGGCTGCTGCCACCAGCCTAACGACGCGCGGTCGTAGGCGACATACGGCCTCGTTCGACGGAGCGTCCGGTACCGGGAGACAGCGGAAGGCGGCGTTTACCCAATTCGCGACTCGCTTACACCAAAATCTTGCGCATCAGCAGAAATGGTCGCAAGATTGTTATGCAGCTGATTCCTACAGTTCAACTTCTCCGCGAGCAGTTCAGCGCAGAACGGTCACCGGCGTCCAGGGCCGCCATTCGGGCCAGGGTACGCGTCGCAGCAAGTCGCACCTAGGGAAGGTTGGACCCCGCGTGGGTCAAATCCGGTTGGAAGACAACATCATTGGGAGTGCAGCGTGACCACGCTTCTCGATTCGACACTGGAAGTTCGCTGTGTGCAGTATCGGCGCGAATTTCATCTGCCGGCATCGATCGATCCGACGTCACGGCACATTCTGCTGGAGATAGGCACTAGGTACGGGGCCATCACCATGCCCGCCGAACTCGGCGAGCGGGTGCAGCAGCGGCTGGCACAAGCCGACCTGGCCGGGCCCGTCGTCCATCATCCGCGGGCGCGGCGCTGGACCTTCATCACCGGTCCCGCGCGCCCGGACCTACTGAGCACCGCGGTCTCGGCGGCGCTGTTCCGGCTCTACGCCACCGTCGCGTGCTCGGGAGCGCAGGTCGTGCTCCCGTCCGCCGATGACGAGCGGACGGGATATCGCACCTGGATCCAATCACCGGATTCGGTGACGGCCGTGCCGCCGCTGGAATCCGTGGTCGAGGCCATCCTCGGTCGCTGAGCTCCTCCGTCATTCCGACGAGAACGGGGTGGGCGGAGCCTGTTCCGGGGTGAGCGGAGCCTATTCGGCAGCCTGTGCGGACTCCACCGCGATCACCTTCTGCCGCAACGCTTCCACGGTGGCGGCCGGGTCGGCGGTGCCGTATACGGCCGAACCGGCGACGAAGCAGTCGATGCCCGCCTCGGCGGCCTGCTCGATGGTGTTCATATTGATGCCGCCGTCGATCTCGACCACCAGGCGCAGCTCGCCGGCGTCGACCAGGCGGCGCACGGTGCGGGCCTTGTCGAGCACGTGCGGAATGAACGACTGTCCGCCGAAACCGGGCTCGACGCTCATCACCAGCAGGGTGTCGAACTCGCGCAGGATCTCGAGGTACGGCTCGATGGGGGTGTTCGGTTTGACCGAAAGACCCGCTTTCGCACCGGCAGCGCGGATATCGCGGGCCACGCCCAGCGGATCATCGGTTGCCTCCGCGTGGAAGGTGACGTTGTAGGCGCCCGCCTCCGCGTAGCCCGGCGCCCACCGCTTCGGATCCTCGATCATGAGGTGGCAGTCGAGCGGAATGTCGGTGGCCTTCAACAGCGACTCCACCACCGGCAGGCCCAGGGTGAGGTTGGGCACGAAGTGGTTGTCCATGACATCGACATGCACCCAGTCGGCCCCCGCGATGGCCTTCACTTCATCGCCGAGACGCGCGAAGTCGGCGGACAGGATGGACGGGGCGATCATCGGCGCGGGCCGCGCGAAAGGGGAGGAAGAGGTGCACACAGGCGGCAGTCTAACGGCATCGTATCGCGACGCGGGGACACCCCGATAGCGACCATTGCGCTGATTGCCGCGCGCCGGAATGGGTAGCCTATTGCAGGTGATCAACATTTCGGCGGAACAAGGCCTGCGTGCCACACCGGTCGAGATCGGTGTCGCCGCATCCGTCTCCCAGTTGCCCATCGTGCGCGGACTCGCCGAAACCCTGGTGCTGCTCAGCGATTTCACACTCGATGAAGTGGCCGATATCCGGCTCGCCGTGGACGAGGCCGCCTCCACCCTCATCGCGCTCGCCGCGCCCGGCACCACACTGCAGTGCGTGTTCACCGTCGGCGAGCAGGATTTGGTGGTGCGGGTCAGCGGGACCGCCGCCGCGGAGGGCCTGCCGGATCAGCGCAGCTTCGGCTGGCATGTGCTGCGGACGCTCTCCGACGAGGTCACCGCGACCCAGGGCGATTTCGATCCGGCGATCTCCGGCTACCCGACGAGTGTGGAATTCCGGCGGGGCCGGGGGAAGGCGTAGTGACCGACGAGGACATCGTGATCCCATCCCCCGAAGCAGCACGGCCCGATCCCGCCGAGGAACCGGATCTCGAGCCCGCGCGGACCGAGGACGCCGCCGACTCCCAGGACGCCACCGACGGCGAGAACGGTGCCGAGAACGGGGAGGCCGACACCGATGAGGCCATCGATGCGGACGAGGCCGAAGAGGTCGCGCGCAGCGTCTCCGGATACGACGATGTGGCAGCGCTGTTCGAGCAGCTGGCCGCCGCGGACCCGGCCTCGCCGCGCCGCACGGCCTTACGCGCGGAACTGATCAATCGCTGTATTCCGCTGGCGGACCACATTGCTCGCAAGTTCAGCGGGCGCGGCGAACCGTTCGACGACCTCACCCAGGTGGCGCGCGTCGGCCTGGTGCACGCCGTCGACCGCTTCGACGTCGCCCGCGGCTCCAACTTCCTGTCCTTCGCGGTGCCCACCATCATGGGCGAGGTCCGGCGCTACTTCCGCGACAACACCTGGGCCATGCGAGTCCCCCGCCGCGTCAAGGAAACCCACCTGCGCATCGGCGCCGCCATCGACGCCCTGTCGCAGCAGCTGGGCCGCTCCCCCACCGCCAAGGAGATCGCCGCCGAACTCGGCATCGATCCCGACGAGGTCACCCAGGCCGTCATCGCCGGAAACGCCTACCAGCCCAGCTCCATCGACGCGGTCTCCGTGGGCCGCGACACCGAGGCCTCCCTGCTGGATACCCTCGGCGAGGAGGAATCCCAGTTCGACCGCGTCGAGGAATACGTCGCCATCCGCCCCCTGCTGGCCGGCCTCCCCGAACGCGAACGCCGCATCCTCACCATGCGCTTCTTCGAATCGATGACCCAAACCCAGATCGCCCAGCAAATGGGCATCTCCCAGATGCACGTCTCCCGAATCCTGTCGAAAACCCTTGCGCGCCTGCGGGAGCAATCAGCCCGCGAGTGATCCCCGGTCTCAGCGCAGCATCCGGCAGGCCTGCCACGCGGGCGCCGACAGGTGATCCTTGCACCGCTCGAACAACTGGTACAGCGCCGCACCATGCGCCGCAGCCAGTTCGGCGTTGTGGGTCATGACATCGAGCTCGTTCGCAACGGTGAGCTCCAAGAACTCCCGCAGCTCCGGCTCGGCGAGTTCATGGTCGCATCCGGTGAACCGATCCCGGAACACCACCGGCGTGGCATCGATCCGCGGATAGACCGCCGCGCGATCACAACTGCCATACAGATACACCAGCGCTTCGGCCTTCTCCCCGATAAGCGCTCGCAACGTCGCGCGATCCCGAAGATCCAGCAGCGACTGGCCGAACCCATCGGTGCCGTACGCGGCATGACACACCCCGGCATATTGCAGATCGCGACCACCGCCCCAGGACGCCAGCAGTCCGGCAACACGATGGAGATGCTCCATCAGCGTGCCGCCAGGATGCGGAATCCGATCCGCCCCATGTTCCCGCAAGAACCGGGTAATCGCTTCGGGCACAGCCGACACACTGCTATTCACGCGCGGGTCCTCTCCAAGAGTGGGGGTCGGCACCCGTACGGGGTTGCCGCCTGTCGTAGGCCCGAACCCATCATCGGCGAGACCTGAACCACAGGTCAACCCTCGAATTACCTTGCCAATCCCCAAGACCCGACCCGCCCGCCGCCCCAGCCGCTCGGCGACAGCCCATCCAGCCTGGACACATGATCACCGGGAACGGTGGCGGCATTTCCCGAGAAGCCCCCGCCACCAGTTCCCGGTCGGCATCGTTTCAGTTCCGGAGGGCGACGAGGTGTCGGTGCGACCACAACTGCTGGTGGCGCGGACCATACCGGCGACAACTGCCACCACCTCGAACGCGGCACGCCGATGAGCCGAACCAGTTCCCGTGCGGCACTGAGCAACTCGCGCTGCAGAGTCTGCAGCTCGCATACATCCGGCCGGTGGCGGCGCCACCGGATACCGATGGCGGCGTCCGGTGGACACCGCGCAACCGGTACCCGGTCGGCATTGTTTCAGGTCGGGCGCCTACTCGGCTTTCAGCGGTTTCCGGAGGGCGGCGAGGAACATGGCGTCGGTGCCGTGGCGGTGGGGCCAGAGTTGGGCGCCGGGGCCGTCGCCGAGTTCGGGGACGCCGGGCAGGAGGTCGCGGGTGTCTAGTTGTTCGGCGCCGGTGCGGCGGGCCATGTCGGCGACCACCGAGACCGTTTCCGGGAGGTGGGGTGAGCAGGTGGAGTAGACGACCACGCCGCCGGGGCGGAGCAGATCCCATGCGGCGGTGAGGAGTTCACGCTGCAGAGCGACCAGTTCGCGGACGTCGGAGGGCTGGCGGCGCCAGCGGGCCTCCGGGCGGCGGCGCAGGGCGCCCAGGCCGGTACAGGGGGCGTCGACCAGGATGCGGTCGTAGCCGGGTTCGAGGCCGGTGTCGCGGCCGTCCACGACGTGGACGTCGACCGGCATATTGCGGGTGGCCTTGCGGACCAGGTCGGCGCGGTGTTCGGCCGGTTCGACAGCATCGACGTGGAAGCCGTCGATCTCGGCGATGGAGGCCAGCAGTGCCGTCTTGCCGCCCGGGCCGGCGCACAGGTCGAGCCAGCGGCCGCCGTCCGCACCCTCGAGGGGTGCGCGCGTAACCGCCAGCGCCACCAGCTGACTGCCCTCGTCCTGCACGGCGGCCATGCCGTCGCGCACCGGTTCCAGCTTGGCCGGATCACCGCCGTCGAGGTACACCGCGTACGGCGACCAGCGCCCTTCCTCGCCACCGGTGACGAGCGCGAGTTCCTCGGCGGTCATATCGCCGGGCCGCGCCACCAGGTGCACGGCTGGTCGAGCGTCGTCGGCGGCCAGCACCTCCCGCAGCTCGCCCGCCTGCGCGCCCAGC
Source organism: Nocardia sp. NPDC127526 (assembly GCF_042672265.1). Classification (NCBI taxonomy): domain Bacteria; kingdom Bacillati; phylum Actinomycetota; class Actinomycetes; order Mycobacteriales; family Nocardiaceae; genus Nocardia; species Nocardia sp. NPDC127526. Next base: position 613,010 of record NZ_JBHXVO010000002.1, read on the forward strand.
GCATCCGCGAAGGCCTGTGCGATCCACACCGGATGCGCGTACTCGAAAGCCAAATGCCCCAGCGGATCCCGAGGCGCAAGCTGCTCCACCCACTCCTCGACCGTCTTCTCCGCCACCCGCCGCAGCACGGCATTCACGAATCCGGCCCGCCCCTGCCCGAATTCGGCCCGCGCCAGCGCCACCGAGGTATCGACCGCCGCATGCGCCCCGATCCGAGTCCGCAACAACTGATACGTCCCCAACCGCAGCGCATCCAGCAACGGCCCGTCGATCTCCTCGACCGACCGCCCGGCGCAAGCCTCGATCACCGCGTCCAACAGCCCCTGCGACCGCGCCGCACCATAGGTGAGCTCGGTGGCCAACGCCGCATCCCGCCCACTGATATGCCGCTCCCGCAACAACCCCGGCAGCACGAGATTGGCGTAGGCATCCCGTTCCCGCACGGCCCGCAACACATCCCGCGCCACCACCCGCACGGGATCCGTCCCATGCCCGCCGTGCTCGGCGCGCTTGCCTCCACCGGAACCCGGACGACCAGCGCCGGACTTGCCGTCACGCCCCCGGCTCCCCTGTCCGCCACCGACAGCGCGACGCCGATCCGCCTGCGGCCCAGCCGATCCACGCTCCCCACCACGCCGACCGCCGTTACCGAAACCCTCGCCGTTCCCGCCCCTGCCCGACGCGCCGCCGGTGCCACGGTCCGCCGCCCTGTCGCCGCCATCGCGGCCCGAACCGGCGCGTCGACCGCCGCCATCCCGTGAGTTTCGCTCATCCGAACCGAAACCTGTACCACCGGAACGAGTTCCGCCGCGCGAGTCACGGTCGTAGCCGCCCGTGCGCCCACCGGCCGCACGACCCCCGCGCCGATCGTCTTGCTCTGCGTACCGTTCGCGGTCGCCGCTGCGGGTGTTGCCACCGGCGCGGCTTCCACCGCGACCCGCACCTGCTGGACGTCCGCTGCGCGAGCCTCGCTCGTCGGCGTCGAAGCGGCTGCCACCGTCGCCGCGCTCATCGCCGAAGCGGGCTCCACCACGGGCATGACCGCCGCCGCCGGCGGCCCGGCGACCGGCTGCGCCGGCACCGCGGCGTTGGTTGTCCTGCGCCGGAGAGTCTTTCCGCTCACCGGTGCGGTCGTCGGTGTTCTTGCGGGAGTTGGTGTTTCGGGGGTTGGGGTTGTCGGGCCGCATGGGGTCCTTCCGCGGGTTGTGGTCGCGGCGGGGGCGGCCGGGGGGCTGGTTGGTGGAGGTTGCCCGGGTGGGGCGGGTCATTCGACCACCGCGCCGGGTTGGAGGCGGGCGCCTCGGGCCCAGTCGAGGGCGGGCATCATGCGTTTGCCTTGGGGTTGGACTTCCGTCAGGCGGACGGCGGTGGTGGCGGTGCCGATGTAGACGCCGGTTTTGCGGATTTCGATGGAGCGTTCGGGGAGGTTTTCCTCGATCAGTTCGACGGGGGCCAGTTTGAGGCGCTTGCCGTCTACCTCGGTCCAGGCGCCGGGGGCCGGGGTTACCGCGCGGATGCGGCGGGAGATGGCCAGGGCGGGCTGGTCCCAGCGGATGTGGCCGGCTTCCGGATCGACCTTGGGGGCGTAGGAGATTCCGTCGAGGGACTGCGGGACCGCTTGCAAGGCACCGGCTTCCACACCGTCGAGGGTGGATTCCAGGAGGTGGGCGCCGCTGTCGGCCAGGCGGGCGAGCAGATCGCCGGCGGTGTCGGTGACGCGGATCTTCTCGGTGATCATGCCGTACACCGGGCCGGTGTCGAGGCCCTTTTCGATGCGGAAGGTGGAAGCGCCGGTGATCTCGTCACCGGCGAGGATGGCCGCCTGCACGGGGGCCGCGCCGCGCCAGGCGGGCAGCAACGAGAAGTGCAGGTTGATCCAGCCGTGGCGGGGAATGTCGAGGACCGACTCGGGGAGCAGGGCGCCGTAGGCGACCACCGGACAGCAGTCGGGGGCCAATTCGGTGAGCTGCTCGATGAATTCGGGTTCGGAGGGGCGGCGCGGGGTGAACACCGGAATGCCGTGCTCGTCGGCCAGGCGGCCGATGGGCGAGCGGGTCACCTTGCGGCCGCGACCGGCCACCGCGTCGGGGCGGGTGACCACACCGACCACCTCGTGGCCCTCGGATTCGATGAGTCGCCGCAGCGACGGAACCGCCGGTTCGGGGGTTCCCGCGAAGACCACGCGCATCAACGACTCCGTTCCCGCGTGGCGATGGACCGGCGGCCGCCGATCTCGGATGCCGCCAGCGTGGTGATTCCCTGTGTGAACCAAGCCGATTCGCGAATGATGCGCATCGCCGTCTTGCGCGCGGCCGGATCCAGCCGCTGCAGGAACAGCACGCCGTCGAGATGATCGGTCTCGTGCTGCACGCACCGCGCCAGCAGCCCGGTGGCCTCGAATTCCACCGGCTTGCCGTCCAGATCGACACCGCTGGCCTGCACCGTCATCGCCCGCGTGACATCCTCGCGCACACCGGGAATCGACAGACAGCCCTCCGGCCCGGTCTGCGTCTCCTCGCCGACCACCTCGAACACCGGATTGATCAGATGCCCCTGCGCGTCGCCGGTGTCGTAGACGAAGACCCGTAGCCCGACCCCGATCTGCGGGGCGGCCATCCCCACGCCGCCGCTCTCGTACATGGTGTCGGTCAGGTCGGTCACCAGCTGGCGCACCTCCCGATCGAACGTCTCGACCTCCGCCGCGCGAGCGCGCAGGATCGGATCGCCGAACAGGCGGACAGGCTGGATGGTCACGGGCAGCTCCGGGTAGCTAACGAAGATACGGTCGTCTCATTTTACGGACGAGCCGAGGTCCGCCGATTCCGATTGCCCCGCTTCCAGCGTTTCGGCAATGCCGGCGCCCAGTGGCACGTACTCGCAGACCGGCCGGCGGGCATGCGCGGGATCGAGGGTATTGAGCACCACCTGCTGGACCAAGCGGTCGTAAACCATATGAAAATGCCCGGTCAGATTGATCGGGCACAGGTCCTGCAGCACCAGGTTGACGGCCCCGGGACCCCGCAGCGCGATATTGTCGAACGGCTGGATCATTTCATCCACCCGGCTGCCGATGGTGGTGTATCGCACACCGGGCACGGTGTCGCCGCCGGCATTGAGGGCGAGCATGAACGGTGATCCGGCCGCCTGCTGCACCGCCGCCACCGAGGACACCAGCTCGGCGATATCGAAGATGATCGGATGCTCCTCGGCGACCGGGACCAGCCCGTACAGCACGCCGCCGTAGCTGGGCGAGGCGATGCCCACCCACTGGCCGACCTTGGGCGCACCGCCGAGTTTGTTGATGTAGTAGCGAGTCACGTTGGCGCCCTGGGAAAATCCGACCAGGTCCACCTGCGCGGCCCCGGTCGCGGCGAGCACCTGCTCGACGAAGACGCCGATCTGGGCGGAACTCGTCCAAATGTCCTGGGTGCCGTAGGTGTCGTCACCGGGCTTTCCCCCGTAGTTCACCGCGAAGACGCAGAACCCGGCCGCCACCAGCTGCGGCCCGATGACCGAGTAATCGGAGTACGCCGTCGAATCGGTCCCGTGCGCCAGGATCACCGGCCGGGGATGGTCGGCGCCGGGCCGGCAGCCGAAATCATTGACACCCATCGGGACGGCGTCGGGATGTTCTTCCAGGAAGCGTTTCGCACCGAGATGATCCGGCTGCGGCGGCCCGGGATAGCGAGGTGTCGCCATTACCGAACCGGTGGCGGGACCGGCCGCGGACACCCCCGACAACACGGGCGCCGCGGCGGCCGCACCTATCGCGATAGCGATCAACGCCTGTCGGGACCGTCCTCCATTCCACTGCACAGCAGCGAGCCTAGCCGTGAAAACCTGCTTGAAATCGCAGGTGAGGATATGTTTCGTTGATCATTTTCGGTGGCTGCGGTGCGGTCGGTCACGTTAGGAATGCGAGGCGAGGACCACTTCCCTGATGCCCGTCCCGAACGCCACCGGCGCGCACGTCGGCTGCCGGGCGTGGGCGGGATCGAGGGTATTGAGCACGAGCTGCTGCACGTAGGGGTCGTAGACCATATGGAAGTGCCCGGTCAGATTGTCGGCGCACAGGTCCTGCAGCACCAGATTGGTGGCGCCCGCACCCTTGAGGGCGATGTTCTCGCGCGGCTGGATCATCTCGTCGACCCGGCTGCCGATGGTGGTGTACCGCACGCCGGGCACGGTGTCGCCACCGGCGTTGAGGGCGGTGATGAACGGCGATCCGGCGGCCTGCTGCACCGCGGCGGTGGAGCTGCCCAGGGCGACGAGGTCGTAGACGATCGGCACCGTGTCGGCGACCGTCACCAGGCCGTACATGACGCCGCCGTAGCTGGGCGAGGCGATGCCCACCCACTGGCCGACCTTGGACGCGCCGCCGAGCTGGTTGATCCAGTAGCGAGTCACGCTGGCGCCCTGGGAGAAGCCGACCATATCCACCTGCGCGGCGCCGGTCGCGGCCAGCACCTGATCGGTGAAAGCGCCGATCTGCGCGGAACTTTGGAACACATCCTCGGTGCCGTAGCTCTTGGCGCCCGCCTTGCCGCCGTAGTTCGGCGCGAAAACGCAGAAGCCGGCCTGCACGAGTTGTGCGCCGATGACGGAATAGTCGGAGTAGGCCGAGGAGTCTGTGCCGTGCGCCAGCACCACCGGGCGCGGATGCTCCGCGCTCGGCTTGCATCCGAAGTCGTTGACGCCCTGCGGCGCCGCGTTCGGGTACTGCTTCAGATACCGCGCGGCCGTCAGATGATCGGTCTGCTGCGGCCCCCACTGGGTGGGCACCACGACCGACCCGGCCGGATCAGCCGTGGCAATGCCCGATCCGATGGGCGCGGCCCCCGCGCCCATCATGACTCCCAGTACGACGACCCCCGCCGATGTGATCCGGCGTCGCAGCGCCGACCACCTCCCAATTCCCATAACCAAATGATGGCGCAGATGTGCCAGAAATCCCTATTCGGAGTTGGCAATTCGACGACATTACTTTTGGGGTGTGTCGTCTTCGGCAAGGATCCGGTAAAGCGACCGGCGCGCCTCGGTGAGCACCTCGGCCGCCTTCTCCGCCTGCGCCGGAGTGCCGACGGAAGCGACCTGGGCGACCGCACCCATGAGCTGGCCGACCAGTCCGCGAAGATCCAGCGCTTGATCGCCGACGCCGTCCTTCACGTCCTGCCAGGGATCGCCCAGATCGGTGCGATGCTCCTCGACATAGGCCGTGCCGGCCTCGGTGAGCTTGGCGGTCTTGCGACCGGACACCTTCTCGATCAGCACCAGGCCCTCGTCCTCGAGCTGTGCGAGGGCGGGGTAGATGGAGCCGGGGCTGGGCCGCCAGACGTCCTGGCTGCGCTCGCGGATCTGCTGGATGAGCTCGTAGCCGTGCATGGGCTTCTCCTGCAACAGCAGCAGGATCGCCGCGCGCACGTCGCCGCGCCGGCCACGGCCGCCGCGACCGCGTCCGCGGCCGAAGTGCGGGCCGGGACCGAAACCGGGTCCGAAGCCGCCGGGACCGAAGTCCGGGCCGAAGCCGCGGCCGTGACCGTGGCGGTGCGGGCCGTGCTCACGGCCGCCGCGCTCACCGCGCGGGCCGCGGCGGTATCGCGGATGTTCGGGGCCCTGCTGCTCTTCGGCGCGCAGTCGCCGCCAGGGGCCGCGGCCCCGTTCCTTGTTCATGTCCATGGGTTCCATGGTGTGCCTCCTCAGGCTTGTCGTTGTTCTTGACAGTATCGACGATATATCGACAATCTATCCAAGACAAGGGTGAAGCAGGACACAAACCGACTGGCCTGGTGCTTTAGAGGCGGCCGTCCATGAGGCCGCGGGAGCGGACGGCCTCGGCCAGGGCGGAGGGCCGATCCACGGTGGGCAGCGGATCCACCAGGGCGAACTCGCAGCCGAGAACCGTTGCGCCGCCGTCGGCTTCGAGGCTGTCGCCCACCATGAGGGCGTTCTCGGGCGCGATGCCGAGGCGTTCCAGCGCGGAGCGGAAGATGCGCTCATCGGGCTTCATGGCGCCCACCTCGAAGGACAGGGCGAAATCGCCGATATATCGATCCCATCCGCGGCCGGTGAGCGCCGGGCGCAGGTCGAAGGCGATATTGCTGACGACGGCGACGGCCAGGCCGTTCTCGTACAGCGCGCGCAGCACCTCGCCGGTATCCGGGTAGGGCGTCCACGCCATGGGATCGAGCAACCGCTCGTAGAGCTGCTTGGCGGGAACGTCGGGTACGCCGGAGCGCTCCAGCACCTGGAGATAAGCGGTGCGATGCAGTGCCGGATCGAGATCCCGATTCTCCCAAGCATATTGGCCGGCCTCGTCGAATTCGACGAGTTGCCCGACCGGGGCGGTCATGCGCCGCATGATCTCGGTGACCTCGTGGGTGTCGAGCGGGCGGCCGTCGTTGTCGGTGAGCTCGACCTCCCGGAACTGCGCTTCCTCGAGTCGGAACAGGGTGCCGGAAAAATCGAAAAGCACTGCCTCGATCGCCATGTCGCCACCCTACACAGCGCACCGCCGGCTATCCGGCCGGCGACCGCACACCTCAACTTGTCTGAGGAGTTTGCTAGGGTGTGGACATGACGGACTCACCGGTGCTCCAGGTCGATGCGGTCGATTTCGTGCGCGAGGGAAACCCGATCCTGCAAGGGGTTTCGCTCATCGTGCGCCCGGGCGAGCATTGGGCGCTGCTCGGGCCCAATGGCGCGGGCAAGACCACCTTGCTGCGCATGCTCGGCGCATTCGAACACCCCACGCGCGGTACGGTATCGGTTCTCGGGCACCGGCTCGGCACGGTGGACATGCGTGCGCTGCGCACCGCCATCGGTCATGTGGACCCGCGCCACACCCCGCCCACTCCCCTGTCGGTGCACGAGTTCGTGCTGACCGGGATCACGAATACCGCTGCGCTGGTGCCGCGTTGGGAGCCAGCGGCCCAGCAGCTCGCCGACGCCGATCGCCTGATCGATCTGCTCGGTCTGTCCCATCGACACGACGCACCGTGGCCGATCCTGTCCCAGGGCGAACGCGGTCGCGCGCTCATTGCCCGCGCGCTCATGCCCAGCCCGCGTCTGCTGCTGCTCGACGAGCCCGCCACCGGCCTGGATCTGGCCGGGCGCGAACAACTTCTCGACCGCGTCGACCGGTTGCAGCGCGCTCACCCTGACCTGGCATCCGTCCTGGTCACACACCATTTGGAGGAACTGCCGCCCGGCACCACGCACGCATTGCTACTGCGCGGCGGGCACGTGGTCGCGGCCGGGCCGGTGGACGAGGTCGTCACCACCGAGCACATCAGCGCCTGCTTCGAACACCCGGTCCGCATCGTGCGCGCCGACGGCCGCTGGAGTGTGCGTCCGGCGCAATCCGCTTACAGCTGAAGGGAATCGATCCACCGCTCCAATCGGCGGCCCTCCGCTTCCATCATGGCCGGATCCCGAAAGGTGTTGGTGAGCAGCGAGATCCCCTGATACGCGGCGAGCAGGGCCACCGCCAGCTCCCGCGCGTCGTCGCGACCCATGGTGCGGAACTGCGTCTCGATCCAGTCGAGCAGCCCGCGCATGACCGCGGCCAGTTCCTGATCGAGCCCGTCGGCGCGCTTGTCCAGCTCGGTGGCGAGAGTGCCTGACGGGCAACCGTATTCGGCTGCCAGATCCCGTTGCTCGATCCAGCCTCGCACCAGGCCCTTGAGCCGTTCGGCCGGATCCTCATCCTGTTCCAGGATCGCGATGACCTCGCGCATGGTCCGGTCGTGCGCGCCGATGGCCGCCTGGATCAGCTGATCCTTGGTCTTGAAGTAGTAGTAGACATTGCCCACGGGCACCTCGGCGACGCGGGCGATATCGGCGATGGTCGTCTTCTCCACGCCCCGCTCGTAGAAGACCTGCGCCGCCGCCGCGGCCAGCCGCTCCCGCTTGCCGCCGCGCGGACCCCCCGCCCGAGTCACTGAGTTAGTCACCCAACTGACTATAGACAATCACGCGGCCATGGCCTACGGTTCGTTGTTAGTCAGCCAACTAACTCAGGAGTGAGACACATGATCGTGGTGACCGGAGCGACCGGAAACGTCGGCAGCGCACTGGTGCGGATGCTCGCCGAGGCGGGCGAACAGGTGACGGCGGTGTCCCGGCGGGCCGCCGCGGACCTGCCCGAGGGCGTGCGGCAGGTGACCGCCGACCTGACCGACGTGCAGAGCCTGGCGCCGGCACTCGAGGGAGCGAAGCAGCTGTACCTGCTGTTCGCCCAAGGGTCCTTCGAAGCGGATGTGCCGGGCATTCTCGCGGCCGCCGCCGAGGCCGGCGTGGGCCGCGTCGTGCTGCAGTCATCCCAGGGCGTGGCCACCCGGCCGGAGAGCGCCTCGCACGGGCAGCTCGGGAAGGCGGTCGAGGTCGCTGTGCAGGAGTCCGGATTGGAATGGACGATCCTGCGGCCCGGCGGTTTCCAGTCCAATATGTTCGCCTGGGCCGAGCAGGTGCGCAGCGAACGGACCGTCGCCGCGCCCTTCGGTGACGTAGGGATTCCATTCGTGGACCCGGAGGACATCGCCGCCATGGCCGCCGCCGCGCTGCGCGAGGACGGCCACGCCGGGCGCATCTACACCCTCACCGGGCCGGTCGCCGAGACGCCCCGGGATCGAGTCCGGGTCCTCTCCGAAATCCTCGGGGACACGGTGCAATTCCTCGAGCAGACGCCCGAGGAGGCGCAGGAGCAGATGCTGAAGTTCATGCCGCCCGCCGTCGTGGACACCACCCTCGCCATTCTCGGCCACCCCACCGAGGACGAGGTGCGCGTCAGCCCCGATGTCGAGCAGGTGCTGAGGCGTGCACCCCGCCCGTTCGCCGCGTGGGCCGAGCGCAATATCGCCGCCTTCCGCTGAATTGCCCGCCTACGTCGCCGGGACCCAGTTGCCGTGGAAGCCAGCGGGTACCCGGTGCGGCAGGTGAATGCTTGCGACCGTGTCGAGGGTTCCGGCATCCAGGATGGCGAGGTCGCTGCGATCGGTTTCGGCGTCGTAGACGAAGCCCATGAGTACGCCCTCGTCTTCGGCGGCATCGGCTGCGGCGGGCTCGAAGACGAACTCGCCCAACTGTTTTCCCGCGCCGAACGACCGGGAGACGGTCGTCGAGTTGACCAGATCGTGTTTGTACAGCGTGGATTCGCCATTCAAACCGGGACCGGCGGCGGGCACGTATCCGAAGCGGTGCCGCTTGCCGATCAGGCGCTCGTCGATGCGCGGGAATTCCTGGGCGCGATCGTCGAACCGGGACTGGCGGACCTTGCCCGCGGTGAGATCGATCTCCCAGCGATCCAGGGCGGGTGCGCCCTCCTCGGGGCCGAATTGGCTGGTATCGAACATCTTCGGATATCGGACCACGTCGAGGACGATGGTGTCGCCGTCGTCGTAGGCGTTCATGGGATGGAACACATAGCAGGGTTCGATCTCGAACCAGCGCACCGACGCCGTCGTTCCCACGCGCGGCATGACCCCGATGCGGGCCTGGTACTCCGGATTCCAGCTGTAGGGCAGCCGCCGGTCGCGGGGCGGCGCGGCCGGACGGGGCGGGCTGGGGATGCGCACGCGGCCCAGGAGAGCCGACAGCAGCAGCCGGGCGGGCAGCCGCATCCAGCGCGGCACCGCCATTTCGGCCACCCGGCGCACATCGAAGGTGACCGGCAGGTCGTAGAGCACCACGTACTTCTCGGTGAGCGAGAAGTCGTGCATCATTGGCGATCCGCCGACCTCGATATCCACCGTGCGCCGGGCGCGCCCGTCGACCCCGATCACCGAGTATTGCACCGACTTCGGGTTCCGGAACGCGTACGACACCGCGTGCAGTTCACCGGTTTCGGGATCGCGTTTGGGGTGTGCGGTGTAGCCGCCGCTCAGGGTGCCGTCGAAATCGCAGACGCCGACGGTGTCGAGGTCCTCGGACAGCTCGTAGTTGGCCGCGCCGCCTTCCACGAGGGCGAGAGTGCGCCCGCCGTGTCCGATCACGTTCGTGTTCGCGCCGATTCCGAACCCGTCGCCCGGGTCGACCACCGGCGTCTCACCAAGCGCGGCCGAGGTCATGGGACCGCGCACCCAGCGGTTGCGGTACCACTCCGCCAGGCCGTCGCGCAGCCGGATGCCGTGCACCATGCCGTCGCCGGTGAACCAGTGATAGAGATTCGGGTCGATCTCGCCGATGGGATTCGGGCCATTGCGGAGGTAACGGCCGTCGAGGTGATCGGGAATCGTTCCGGTGACCGATAATTCGGTGAGAGTGTATTCGTGCTGGATCGGGGCGAAACCGCCCTCGAGATAGCGATTGCCCATCGCAGGGCCTCCTGCCTGAATAACAGCGCTATTCCCACCAGCCTAACGCCGCCGCCGGTGGCCGCGGATCAGCCGATATCGATCGGATCGATCTGGACCCGCAACGGGTCGTCGGACTTGTGCGTGCTGCGCACCGCCTGCGCGGCGGTCAACGCACGGGCCAGAGCGGAGCCCGCCGATCGGTCGACGCGCAGGATCATGCGTTCCACCTCGGCCGGAGAATCCCCGCCGCTGAACGGCTTTCGCGCACCGAACGGCAAGGGGACCGGTCCGAGCACCTCGACGAAGTCGGGAAGCTTTGCCTCGGTGAGCAATTCGGCGATGGAGTCGGTGGTGCCGTCGATGGCGGCCAGTCGCACGGCGGGCGGGAAGCGCACCTCGGTGCGTCCGGACAGCTCGATTTGCGCGTGCCACACCGGATCCCAGCGCAACAGCGCCTGCACGGTGGGCAGCGTGGGTTCGGCCATGACGAGGGCCTGCCCCTTGGGACGGACCAGGGCGGTCGCGGACATCCAGCGCCGCAACGTGTCCTCGGCCGCCCGCAGATCAGCGCGCCCCAGCAGTGCCCAGCCGTCGAGCAGCAGCGCGACGCCGTACCCACCGGGCACCGTCGGCTCGGCCCCAATGGTCGCCACCACCACCTGCGGCCCGGGCGGCACCTCGCTCAGCACGTTCCCGCCCCCGGATCCGCGCACCGGCACCCCGGGGAAGGCCCGCCCCAATTCCTCGGCGGTGCGCGCCGCACCGATCACGACCGCCCGCAGCGCCCGCGACCCGCACGCCCCACAGCGGAAGGCGGGCTCGGTCTTTCCACACCACCGGCAGGTCGGGCTGTGCGCGACCTCCGCCCCGCCCCGGGCCACACTCGCGGCCACGCCGACCTCCTGGGCCGAACGCCGCGCTCCGTCCCCACCGGCCCGCGCGCCGTTCCCACCGGGCGAAGTGGCTGATCCGGTCTTGGACCCGTTGTCCGGCAACGCCAATGGACCATTGCAGTGCCGGCAGCGCGCGGGCGTCCGGCATTTCGCGCACGACAGTGCGGGAATGTACCCGCGTCGCGGCACCTGCACGAGAACCGGAGCGCCCTCGGCCAGCGCGCGTTTGGCGGCCATGAACGCCTCACCTGGAATCCGCACCGCCTTCGCGATCGGATCCCGTTCCAGCGCCACATCGGTGTCCCCCGGCGCCTTGATCCGAGGCATGGCCGCGCGCAGATCGGCGCGATCGGCGAGCAGATCATGCGCCCACCCGGATTCGACGATCGCCTGCACCTCCGCCGTCCGCGCGAATCCGCCCGCCACGAAGGCCGCCCCCGTCTCATGGGCCCGGAGCATCGCCACCTCGCGCGCATGCGGATACGGCGCCCGCGGCTCGGCGTACGTGTCGTCCCCGTCATCCCAAATCGCGATCAGCCCAAGATCTTTCACCGGCGCGAACACCGAACTCCGCGTCCCGATCACCACCCGCGCGGTCCCCCGCAAAGCCGCCAGCCACCGCCGATACCGCGCCGAAGGCCCCAGCCCCGCCGCCAGCCCCACCGCCGACTCCCCCACCAGCGCAACGCATTCCCCCAACACCCGATCCAAATCCCGCTGATCCGGCACCATCAACACCGCACTACGCCCACCTTCGGCGACAACCGCCGCCATCTCCGCGAGCCGCCGCGCCCAATCCTCCCCCGGCAACGCCTGCCACGCCGCCCGCGGCCCCCTCCCCGCCGCCAGCGCACCCAGGAACGACATCCCGTGCACATACCGCCCCCAAGCCGGAAAGTCCTCCGGCCGCGCGTTCGAGACCGCCACCTCGGAGTCGGGCGTTTCCGAGGCTCCGGCCGGCGCCCCACCACCGCCCGCAGCGTCGGCTCCGCCCAGTTCGTCGCCGTCCGCACCGCTGCCTCGACCGTCCGCCGTCCCGTCAGGCGACCGGTCCGTTGCGGCCGACACCACCGCCGGACTTGCTGGATTCTCTCCTGTCAGAGGCATGTCGGACGCGGGTGTCGCAGTCACCCGGCCGGTCGCAGTCACGTCGACGACAAGCCCGGCCTCGGCTGCCCGCTGCCGCATATCCGCCGAGTCGGTTGTGCCCGCAACAGCGCCTCGGACATCACCAGCGACGACATCGGACTCGCGGGCGAGATTCGCGCGGAGAAGACGTTCGGCCGCGCCTTCGGTTGCACCATCGCGGGTATTGCCCTCGGTCGGTGCTGCGCCGCCGTCACCCGAGTGGGCGAGCGGCCGCGCATCCACATCGCTGCCGGCCGCCGGTTCATGCGCCACGGAATCATCCCTTGGCGCATGATCTTCGGTGGACGCGGGGACCTGCGCTGCGGTCGCGGCAGCACCGCCGGCTTCTTCCGAACCGATGCTCTCGGGCGAAACGCGCTCCGCGGCAATGCCGGACCCGACTGCGGGCGTGTCATGTGACGGAGCGTCCGCTGGATCGGGCGCGGTGGCCGCCGAGCTCGCAGGCGAAGGATCTTCTGGTGCAAGCGGATCGGAGGCGGGGGTCGGGGGTACGGCCTGGATCTCGGTGTTCCCGGTGGGCTTCTTGCGGCGGGACTTCGGCTTTGCGGGCGGTTTGGGCCGGCCCTCGGATTCGACCTTGGCGTGGCGGGGTGGGATGGCCAGGCGGAGGACGTCGGCGCGGGTGCCGGCGTAGCGGGACGCGACTGCCGTTATGAGGCGGAGGATTTCGGGGGTGAGGACGCGTTCGGGGGAGACCACGCGGTCCAGGGGCATGAGTTTGCCCGTGTGGGGGGTGGTTTCGAGGCGTTCGAGGAGGTAGCCGTCGACGAGGCGGCCGGAGAAGCGGACGCGGACGCGGACGCCGGGTTGGGCGTCGGAGTTCATCTCGGGTGGGACGAGGTAGTCGAAGTCCCGGTCGAGGTGGGCCGGTTCCAGCAGCGGGAGCACCCGCGCGATGGGGTGGCTCGCCGCTGCTGGTTCCGTGTGGGCCAATTACAGACCGGCGGCCGCGCGCAGCTTGTCCGCGCGGTCGGCGCGCTCCCAGGGCAGGTCCACGTCGGTGCGGCCGAAGTGGCCGTACGCGGCGGTGGGGCCGTAGATCGGGCGCAGCAGATCCAGGTCGCGGATGATGGCGCCGGGACGCAGGTCGAAGACCTCGCCGATGGCGGCGGAGATCTTGACGGGATCGATCTGCTCGGTGCCGAAGGTCTCCACGAACAGGCCGACCGGGGCGGCCTTGCCGATGGCGTAGGCGACCTGGACCTCGACGCGCTCGGACAGGCCGGCCGCGACGACGTTCTTGGCGACCCAGCGCATGGCGTAGGCGGCCGAGCGGTCCACCTTCGACGGATCCTTGCCGGAGAAGGCGCCGCCGCCGTGGCGGGCCATGCCGCCGTAGGTGTCGACGATGATCTTGCGGCCGGTCAGGCCCGCGTCACCCATGGGGCCGCCGAGCACGAACTTGCCCGTCGGGTTGACCAGCAGGCGAATGTTGGAGGTGTCCAACGGGTTCGGCAGCGCCAGCTCCGACAGCACCGAGTCGACGACCTTCTCGCGGATGTCCGGGGTGAGCAGGTTGTCGAGATCGATATCGGCGGCGTGCTGGGTGGAGATGACCACCGTGTCCAGGCGCACCGGCTTGTCACCCTCGTACTCGATGGTGACCTGGGTCTTGCCGTCCGGGCGCAGGTACGGCAGCACACCGGACTTGCGGACCTCGGTCAGGCGACGCGAAAGCTTGTGCGCCAGCGAGATCGGCAGCGGCATGAGCTCCGGGGTCTCCACGGTGGCGTAGCCGAACATCAGGCCCTGATCGCCCGCGCCCTGACGCGCGATCTCGTCGTCCTCGCCGCCCACGCGGGCCTCGTGCGAGGTGTCCACGCCCTGGGCGATATCCGGCGACTGCGCGCCGATGGCGACGTTCACGCCGCAGGAGGCGCCGTCGAAACCCTTTGCGGACGAGTCGTATCCGATCTCCAGGACCTTCTCGCGCACAATGGTCGGGATATCGGCGTAGGCCGAGGTGGTGACCTCGCCGGCCACATGGACCTGACCGGTGGTCACCAGGGTCTCCACCGCCACGCGGCTGCGCGGATCGGCCGCGAGCAACGCGTCGAGGATGGAATCGCTGATGGCATCACAGATCTTGTCCGGATGACCCTCGGTCACGGACTCACTGGTGAATAGGCGGCTGCCAGACGTGCGCACAGTTGTTCCCTCTCCCTGAACGGGTTTCTCGTATCGGCCTGCGACAGTAGCGCCGCGGCGCCACTGCACAACCCTTTGTCTCAGACTATTCCAAACCTATGACCGCTTGGGCCACGTGAGTGTTCCCGCCACGCCGCACCCTGATGACGGTGCGGTCGCGTCTCGGACAGTTGCCTGCCGAGTGCGGCGGGTGCGCCGAGGGCTCTCAGCGCGATACGGACGCCGAGGGCTCTCAGCGCAGCAGCGGACCGAGTGCGTCCAGCACCCGGCTCGCCAGCAGGGCCTTGGATCCGTGATCCAAGGCGATCTCGGTGCCGTCGGCACCGAGTAGCCAACCGTCGTTGTGGTCCACCTCGAAGGCCTTGCCCTCGCCGACGGCATTCACAACGAGCAGATCGCAGCCCTTGCGGGCCAGTTTGGCTCTGGCGTGGGTGAGCACATCGCCGTGCTCGTCACCGGTCTCGGCGGCGAAGCCGACGATCGCGGTACCCGCGAGCAGACCGTCCCGGCGCGATTGCACCAGTCCGGCAAGAATATCGGGCGTCTTGGACAATTCAATCGAATTCGGTTCGCCCGCACCCTTTTTGATTTTCGCCGCGGCCACGTTCACCGGCCGGAAATCGGCCACCGCGGCGGCCATGATGACCGCGTCCGCGCCGAGCGCGTGCTTGTCCACGGCGACCTTCAGCTGTTCGGCGGTGGTCACGTGCACGACCTCGACGCCGGCCGGGGGCTCCAGGCCGATGGTGTTGCCCGCGATGAGCGTGACATGCGCGCCGCGCTGGGCGGCCAGCCGCGCCAGGGCGTAGCCCTGCTTGCCGGAGCTGCGATTGCCGAGGAAGCGCACCGGATCCAGCGGTTCACGCGTGCCACCGGCGGACACCACGACGCGGCGGCCCTCCAGATCGCGCGGAATCGCGTCGGCGCGCTCCTGCAGCAGCATGGCCAGGCCGAAGATCTCCTCCGGTTCCGGCAGCCGGCCGGGCCCGGTGTCGGCGCCGGTCAGGCGGCCGTGCGCGGGCTCCATGACAATGGCCCCGTGCGCGCGCAGCGTCGCGACATTGGCGACGGTGGCGGGATGCTCCCACATCTCGGTGTGCATCGCGGGCGCGAACAGCACCGGACATCGGGCGGTCAGAAGTGTGGCGGTGAGCAGATCGTCCGCGCGGCCGGCGGCGGCGCGCGCCATGAGATCCGCGGTCGCGGGGGCGATGACCACCAGGTCGGCCTCTTGTCCGAGGCGGACGTGCGGCACCTCCGGCACATCGGCGAACACACCGGTATTGACCGGATTGCCGCTGAGCGCCTCGAAGGTCGCCTTGCCGACGAATTGCAGCGCCGACTCGGTGGGAATGACGCGCACCTCGTGGCCGGTCTCGGTGAACCGGCGCACGAGGGCGCAACTCTTGTACGCGGCGATTCCGCCGCCGACACCGACGATGACCCGGGTCACCGCATGCCCCGGGTGAATTCGTTCGTCACTACGCCTCCAGCGCCGTAGTCAGTGCTGTCCTACTGGGGTCTTACTCGCCTTCGGAGTGTTCCAGCAGGTCGGCGTGGATCTCGCGCATGGCCACCGACAGCGGCTTCTCCTGCAGACCCGGCTCCACCAGCGGGCCGACGTATTCGAGAATGCCGTCGCCGAGCTGGTTGTAGTAGTCGTTGATCTGCCGGGCCCGCTTGGCCGCGTAGATGACCAGCGCGTACTTGGACGAGGTGCGCTCCAGCAGCTCGTCGATCGGCGGGTTGGTCAGGCCGACCGGAGTGTCGTATGCCGGGGCTGCCTTCATGTCCGTACTCACTAGAGAGGCTCCTGCGGGGTTGTCGTCGGAACGGATCGGAACCGGCCCCCTCCCCTGCTGATCGCTCGAGAGAGGCGGGGAGCCGGTGGTCGCGGCTCACCCGGACGGGCTCACCGCGATTTTGTGCTAACGAACAACGATACCAACCGCTCGCAGGCGCTGGTCACCTCGTCGTTCACGATGACGATGTCGAACTCGTCACACGCCGCCAATTCCGTCTTGGCGGTTTGCAGCCTGCGCTCTATCACTTCGGGCGATTCGGTGCCCCGCGACCGCAGTCGCGACACCAGCTCGTCCCAGCTTGGCGGGGCCAGGAAGACCAGCAGGGCCTCCGGCATCGCCTTACGGATCGAGCGCGCGCCCTCGAGGTCCACCTCGATCAAGACCGGGTGCCCGGACGCGAGCGCCTCCCGGACCGGTGCGGCCGGGGTTCCCGACCGTTGCAACCCACCGTGGATATCGGCCCATTCGAGAAGCTCATCCGCCGCGATCATGGCGTCGAATGCCTCTCGGGACACGAATCGGTAGTCGCGTCCGTCGACCTCCCCGGGCCGCGGAGCCCGGGTGGTGGCCGACACACTGAAAACCAATTCGGGGAGCCGTTCGCGCACGCAGCGCACGACGGTGGACTTGCCGACGGCCGAGGGGCCGACCAGTACTACCAGTCGACCCTTCCGAGTGTGTTCGACCACCCTCGGATTATTCGGCGCTGAAGTCGAACCGGGCCAGCAGCGCCTTACGCTGCCGGTCGCCCAGTCCGCGCAGGCGGCGAGTGGGAGCGATCTCCAGTTCGCTCATGATTTCGGCCGCCTTGACCTTGCCCACCTTCGGCAGAGCCTCGAGCAGAGCCGACACCTTCATCTTGCCGAGAACTTCATCCTTCTCGGCATCGGCAAGGACCGTCTTCAGATCGGTACCGCCACGCTTCAAGCGCTCCTTGAGCTCCGCCCGAGCGCGGCGAGCGGCAGCCGCCTTCTCCAAAGCAGCGGCGCGCTGCTCGTCAGTCAGCTGGGGAAGGGCCACGGTTCCTCCGTCTCATCGTTCATTGCATCTACTCCCGCCGGTAACCCAGCGGTCTCAGCGACCGTACCCACGCCGCCCGGCGATTGCGAACCCACCCCCCAGGTCAGCGCAAGATTCCGGGCACGACCAGGCCGGAAGCACATCCTTGCGGGCCGGGCTCGACCGGGCGTGCGGATCCGCTCGCCACAACCGCGAATATCCTTGCCACCAGGGCTTTTTCGGGTTCGGCAGGGGTGGGCGCAGGAGTTGTGCGGGCACCCGCAGAAACCGTGACCGAGCTGTAATCACGCGACCTGGAACTTTCTCGGATTTATCGGCGTGTCGGGCGATTCCGCACCGCGTGTCGCGCATCACGCGGACCGATTGAACGACCTCCGGGCCACATGATGCACAGTCGTAGTAATGCCCGATTCCGCCGCAGGTCGGGGCCTCGCAACACCCCCCGGAGTGCCCTTTCCGCCCCCTGGAACGCCCACTCGCGGGCGAAACCACCGCGGCGTGAGTTTCCGGGCGTTCCGGAGCGGTGCGGGCGCGAGACAAGCGATCAGGACATGCGTTCGATTTCGCCCACCCAAGTACCGGTCAGTCGCATTCACATCGAACCGCGCTCACCCCTCCCGCCATCCACGCCCGGCGCAGCCGCCCTCCCGCCGTCCGCCCTCCCCGCCGTCCGCCCTCCCGCCAGCCGCCCTCCCGCCAGCCGCCCGACAGTCTTCGGGGTCCAAGGGGCGGAGCCCCTTGTGGGGGCGCGGGGGCTAGCCCCTGCATCCCAGCAAGCTTCCAACCACCCGCCAAACACGCGAAATCGCCTACCAGCTACCAGCTTTGACCACCCCACAGCCATCCCGCCACCCGCCCCCAAGTGTGAAACCCCCGCCCCCGGCAGCGCTACGATGTCCGCCATGACCAGTGTCCGCGACCGCCTGCTCGCGACCATCGCCGGCCAACTCGGCAATCCACACGGCCTGCTCGGCAAAGGCGTTGCGCTGCTACTCAACCGAGGCAATCTCGCCGCGATCACAGCCGCGGTCGAGGCCACCGACCTCACCACCGGCACCACCGCCGCCGATATCGGATTCGGCGGCGCCGCCGGCCTTCCGCTGCTGCTCAACCGAGTCGGCGTCGACGGCGCGGTACACGGCATCGAGATCTCGCAGGACATGCTGGCCCGGGCCCGGTCGCGATTCCCCGGCGATATCGCCACCGGCCGACTACGCCTCGCCGCGGGTTCACTGACCTCGCTCCCACTGCCCGACGACGGCCTGGACGCCGCCATCACGGTCAATACGATCTACTTCGTCCCGGATCTGCCCGCAGCCGTGGCCGAACTGGTGCGCGTGGTCCGCCCCGGCGGCCGGCTGGTCATCGGCATCGGCGACCCGGACGCCATGGCCAAAATGCCGTTCACCCCATACGGTTTCACGCTGCGCCCGGTCTCCGAAGTGGTCGATGCCCTGGAGGCCGCGGGCTGCACCGTCGAGCGCCGCGACCTGCCCCAGAAGCCGATTCCGCACCGCCTGCTCATCGCCACGCCGAAGTAGGCGCTCCTCGATCAGCGGATGGGCCAGATCGCCTTCAATCGCGCCGCCTCCTCGGCCGCCTGGCGAACAGCCGCATCGTAGGCGGGCTGGAACGCGGCACTGCTGAACAGGTCGTACCCGATCGCGGCAATGGATTCCGCGTCCGGCACCACGAACAGTGAAGTGGCCTCGCCGAGTTCGGTATCGCGCGCACCGCGCGGAAACAGATGGGCCAGCGGCTCGACCACAACGATCACCTCCGCGCCCGCCGCCAGATCGGCATTGATCGAAGTGCGCAGGCCGCCGTCGATATAGCGTTCCCCCGCGATGGGAATCGGCGGGAACACACCGGGCACACAGGTGCTGGCGGCGAGCGCGGTATCCAGTGGCACCCCGTCCGCCCGGGTCCACACCCGCAGCTCACCGGTGTGCGCACAGACGCTGGTGACCAGCAGTTCGGTGGCCGGCCACGCATCGGTGCCGACCAGATCGCGAATGCGCCCGATGTGATCGCCCGGATCGCCGAGATCCATCTCCAGCGTGCGCGCTCCCGCCCGCCGCCGGGCCTCCACCGGCTCGATCCCGGGCGTGGACAGAATCCCCAGAATCTCCATGAACGCGGACTGATCCGCCGCGATCGGCGCGGCCTCCCCCGGCACCGGAATCACCAGCCGGCTCAGGTCGCCGTCATCGGCCAGCACCGCGCCGACGACCGCGCCCGCCGAGGTGCCGATGATCTTGTCCGCGAGCGCGAGATCGATACCGGCGTCCCGCAATCCGGTGAGCAATCCGGCCATCCAGCAGATGCCGACCGCACCACCTCCCCCGAGCACGAGCGTATGACGAGATCCAGTGGGTGGCACGGCGGCAGACATGGAATCACGGTACCGGAGCGCACTTCTCCGGTTGGCGGTTTCGCGAGCCGCCCCGGATCAGTTGCTCTGCACGGCGATTCGGATGCCGAGGCCGACCATGAGAGTGCCCATGGCGGCGTCGAGGGCGCGGCGGACGCGCTGGCGGGTGAAGACATGGCGCAGCGCGCCGACGCCCACGGCGAGGGTGGCGAACCAGGCGATACTGGCGACGGCGCACACCACCGCGAGTTCCAGGGTGCCGATGGCGGTGGGATCGGCGGGCAGGAACTGCGGAACGAGGGCGATGAAGAAGACCGCGCACTTGGGGTTGAGCAGGTTGGTGAGCAGGCCCTGCCGGAAGGTGACAGCCGCGCTGGGGCCTGCCGAGCCGGATTTCGCTTCGGGGACATAGTCGCCGCGGCGGGCGGCCAGCAGGGCGCGGATGCCGAGGTAGGCCAGGTAGAGAGCACCGACGAGCTTCACGACGGTGTAGGCCATGGCCGAGGCGGCGAGCAGCCCGGCAATGCCGACCGCCGTCACCAGGGACCACACGAACACACCCGCCGCGATGCCCGCAGCGGTGGCGATGCCCGCGCGGCGTCCGGAAACGGCGGAATTGCGGACCACGACAAGGAAATCCGGGCCCGGGGTCATGGAGCCGAGCACGATCACTCCGGCCAGGGTGAGAATCTGAGCGGTCGACAGCATTGGGACAGCCTAAGCCGGAACGCCGGAACCCGGGACACCATGTGCCCCGGGTTCCGGTGGATCGACGCCGACCAGGCGAATCAGCGCTGGAGGAAGGCGAATTCGTCGGTCAGTTCGGCCACGCGCTCTTGCAGGGCGGCGACCGAGGGGCCGGACTTGAGTACCTCACGGGAGACGTTCGGGACGACCGCTCCGAGATCGCTCGCGGGGACCAGCTTCCGGATGGACTCCGCGCCGCCGCCCTGCGCGCCCACGCCCGGCATGAGGATCGGGCCGTTGAGGGCGGACAGGTCGGGGGCCTCGGTCAGGGTGGCGCCGACGACGACGCCGACCGAGCCGAACTCCGTGCCCGCATTGGCGGCGGCCGCGTCGTCCACCATGCGCTGGGCGATGGTGCGACCGTCCGGGCCGGTGATGCGCTGCAGTTCCGCCGCTTCGGGATTCGAGGTGGCGGCCAGCACGAAGACGCCGCGGTTGTTCATTCGCGCCAGCTCCAGAGCCGGTGTGAGGGAACCGAATCCGAGATACGGGGAGACGGTGACCGCATCGCTGGCCAGGGGCCCGTTGCCGAGCCAGGCGTGGGCGTAGGCGTCCATGGTGGAGCCGATATCACCGCGCTTGGCGTCGGCGAGCACCAGGGTGCCCGCGGCCCGCAGGGTCGCGATGGCCTCCTCGAGGACGGCCAGGCCGCCGGATCCGTAGGTCTCGAAGAAGGCCACCTGGGGTTTGACCAGGGCGACCCGCCCGGCGAAGGCGGCGACGCAGGCGTCGGTGAACCGCGCCAGGCCGTCCACGTCCTCGGTCAGACCCCAGGCCCGCAGCAGCGGCGGGTGCGGGTCGATGCCCACGCACAGCGGACCGTGCTTGCCCATCGCATCCCGCAGCTGCACACCGAATGTCGTCATCGGATCAGCCCCGCAGGGTGGCGTGGAGTTCCTGCAGGGACCGCACGCCGATGCCGCCGTTGATGGTGGCCTCGATGCCCTGCACCGCCGCCGCGGCGCCCTGGACGGTGGTGATGCACGGGATGTTCGCGCCGACCGCGGCGGTGCGGATCTCGTAGCCGTCCACGCGGGGGCCGTTGTTGCCGTACGGGGTGTTGAAGACGATGTCGACCTCGCCGTCGCGGATCATGTCCACGATGCTGGGCGCCAATTCGGAGCCGTCCTCGGTGCTCGAACGACCCTCCGCAAGCTCCGGGTCCGAGTGCTTGCGCGCCCGCTCGCACGGAATGCCGTTGCGGCGCAGCATTTCCGCGGTGCCGTCGGTGGCCAGGATGCGGAAGCCCAGGTCGTGCAGGCGCTTGACCGGGAACACCATGGCGCGCTTGTCGCGGTTGGCGATGGACACGAAGGCGGTGCCCTCGGTCGGCAGCGAACCGTAGGCGCCGGCCTGCGATTTGGCGAAGGCGGTGCCGAAATCGGCGTCGATGCCCATGACCTCGCCGGTGGACTTCATCTCCGGCGACAGCAGCGAGTCGATGCCGGAGCCGTCGGGGCGGCGGAAGCGGTGGAAGGGCAGCACCGCTTCCTTGACCGCGACCGGCGCGTCGAACGGGGCGTGCCCGCCGTCGCCCTCGGCCGGGAGCAGGCCCTCCTTGCGGAGTTCGGCGATGGTGGCGCCCAGGGCGATGCGCGCCGCGGCCTTCGCCAGGGACACCGCGGTGGCCTTGGACACGAACGGCACGGTGCGGCTGGCGCGCGGGTTGGCCTCGAGGACGTAGAGCACATCGTCCTTGAGCGCGTACTGCACGTTCAGCAAGCCCTTGACGCCGATGCCCTTGGCCAGCGCGGCCGTCGAGCGGCGCACGGCCTCGATATCGCTGCGGCCCAGGGTGATCGGCGGGAGCGCGCACGCCGAGTCGCCGGAGTGGATGCCGGCCTCCTCGATGTGCTCCATGACGCCGCCCAGGTAGACCTCCTCGCCGTCGCACAGGGCGTCGACGTCGATCTCGATGGCGTCTTCCAGGAACCGGTCGATGAGCACCGGGCGATCCGGGCTGATATCGGTGGCGCGGGAGATGTAGCCCTCGAGGGTGGCCTCGTCGTAGACGATCTCCATGCCGCGGCCGCCCAGCACGTAGGACGGGCGCACCAGCACCGGGTAGCCGATCTCGGCGGCGATCTTCTTGGCCGCGGAGAAGGTGGTGGCGGTGCCGTACTTGGGCGCCGGAAGACCCGCTGCCACAAGCACATCGCCGAATTCGGCGCGGTCCTCGGCCAGGTCGATGGCGGCGGCGGAGGTGCCGACCACCGGGACGCCCGCATCGGTCAGGCGCTGCGCCAGGCCCAGCGGGGTCTGGCCGCCGAGCTGGCAGATGACGCCGGTGACGGTGCCGGACTCGGTTTCGGCGTGGTACACCTCGAGCACGTCCTCGAAGGTGAGCGGCTCGAAGTAGAGGCGGTCGGCGGTGTCGTAGTCGGTCGACACGGTCTCCGGGTTGCAGTTGACCATGATGGTCTCGTAACCCGCGTCCGACAGCGTCTGCGCCGCATGGACACACGAGTAGTCGAACTCGATGCCCTGGCCGATGCGGTTGGGGCCGGAGCCCAGGATGATGACCTTCTCGCGCTCACGCTGCGGCGCGACCTCGGATTCCGCGGCGGGATCGAGCTCGTAGGCCGAGTAGTGGTACGGGGTCTTGGCCTCGAATTCGGCGGCGCAGGTGTCGACGGTCTTGAACACCGGCCGGATGCCGAGCCGGTGGCGCAGCGCCCGCACGCCGTCCTCGCCCGCGAGTTCCGGTCGCAGCGAAGCGATCTGGCGATCGGACAGGCCGTAGTGCTTGGCGGTGCGCAGCAGCGGCTCGTCCAGCACGGCGGCGTCGATGATCTCCTGGCGCAGCTCCACCAGTCCGGCGACCTCGGCCACGAACCACGGGTCGATGCCCGAGGCGGCGGCGGTGTCCTCGATGCTCGCGCCCAGGCGCAGCGCGCGCTCCACCTGGTAGATGCGACCCTCGGTCGGCACCTTCAGATCGTCGAGGATGGCCTGCGGATCGGTCCACTCGCCATCGGGCTGGGTCCAGAAGCCCGCGGCCTTGGTCTCCAGCGAGCGCAGCACCTTGCCCAGGGCCTCGGAGAAGTTGCGGCCCAGCGACATCGCCTCACCGACCGACTTCATGGTGGTGGTCAGCGTGGTGTCGGCGCCGGGGAACTTCTCGAAGGCGAAGCGCGGCGCCTTGACGACCACGTAGTCGAGCGTGGGCTCGAAACAGGCCGGGGTCTCCTTGGTGATGTCGTTGACGATCTCGTCGAGGGTGTAGCCGATGGCCAGCTTGGCGGCGATCTTGGCGATCGGGAAACCCGTTGCCTTGGAAGCCAATGCGGACGAGCGCGACACACGCGGGTTCATCTCGATGACGATGAGACGGCCGTCGGCGGGGTCGATGGCGAACTGGATATTGCAGCCGCCGGTGTCGACGCCGACCTCGCGCAGAATCGCGATGCCCAGATCGCGCATCTTCTGGTATTCGCGGTCGGTGAGGGTCATGGCCGGGGCGACGGTGACCGAGTCACCGGTGTGCACGCCCATCGGGTCCACGTTCTCGATCGAGCAGACGATGACCACATTGTCATTGCGGTCGCGCATGAGCTCGAGCTCGAATTCCTTCCAGCCCAGGATGGATTCCTCGATGAGCACGTTCGCGGTGGGCGAGGCGGCCAGGCCGCCGCCGGCGATGCGATCGAGATCCTCGTGGTTGTAGGCCATACCGGAGCCCAGGCCGCCCATGGTGAACGACGGGCGCACGACCACCGGGAAACCCAGTTCCGCAACGGTTTCGCGGACCTCGGCCATGGTGTAGCAGACCTTGGAGCGCGCGGATTCGCCGCCGACCTTGGCGACGATGTCCTTGAACTTCTGGCGGTCCTCACCGCGCTGGATGGCCTCGAAGTCGGCGCCGATGAGCTCGACGTTGTACTTCTCCAGAATGCCGTTCTCGTGCAGGGCGACAGCGCAGTTGAGCGCGGTCTGCCCGCCGAGGGTGGCGAGGATGGCGTCCGGGCGCTCCTTGGCAATGACCTTCTCGACGAATTCCCAGGTGATCGGCTCGACATAGGTCGAGTCGGCGAACTCCGGGTCGGTCATGATGGTCGCCGGGTTGGAGTTGACCAGCGAGACCCGCAGGCCCTCGGACTTGAGCACGCGGCACGCCTGGGTGCCGGAGTAGTCGAACTCGCAAGCCTGGCCGATGACGATCGGGCCCGAGCCGATCACCAGGATGTGGTTGAGATCGGTGCGGCGTGGCATCAGGCTCCTTCCATCAGCATGGCAAAGCGGTCGAACAGGTAGGCGGCGTCGTGCGGTCCGGCGGCGGCCTCGGGGTGGTACTGCACCGAGAACGCCTTGCCGTCAATGAGGTTCAGGCCCTCGACGGTGCCGTCGTTGGCGCAGGTGTGCGAGACCTCGGCGCGGCCGAAGGGAGTGTCGAACTGCTCCCCCGCCTCACCTTCGAGGGCGAAGCCGTGGTTCTGCGCGGTGATCGAGATGCGACCGGAGTGGTGCTCGACGACCGGGATATTGATGCCGCGGTGGCCGAACTTCATCTTGTATGTCTTGCGGCCCAGGGCGCGGCCCAGGATCTGGTTGCCGAAGCAGATGCCGAACAGCGGCAGGCCCTCCGACAGCACGCCCCGGGTGAGGGCGACGGCATCGTCCTGGGTGGCCGGGTCGCCCGGGCCGTTGGACAGGAACACACCATCCGGGTCGAGTTCCTTGATCTGGTCCAGGGTCACGTTCGACGGGACCACGTGCACCCGCATGCCGCGCTCGGCGAACATGCGCGGGGTGTTGGCCTTGATGCCGAGATCGACTGCGACAACGGTGAATCGGGCGTCGCCGGCCGGGTCGATGGTGTACATCTCCTTGGTGGAGACCTCACCGGCCAGGTCCGCGCCCAGCATGGAGGGCTGGCCGTTGACGCGGGCGAGGAGCTCGTCGTAGTCGGAGAGCTGCTCGCCGGAGAAGATGCCCGCCTTCATGGAACCGCGCGTGCGCAAGTGCCGCACCAGGGCCCGGGTGTCGATACCCGCGATGCCGACGATGTTCTGGTTCTCCAGCTCGGCCTGCAGGGTGCGCTTCGCACGCCAGTTGGAGGCGCGGCGCGCGGGGTCGCGCACGGCGTAGCCGGCGACCCAGATCTGCTGCGATTCGTCGTCCTCGTCGTTCCAGCCGGTATTGCCGATCTGCGGGGCCGTGGCCACCACGATCTGGCGGTCGTAGCTGGGGTCGGTGAGGGTCTCCTGGTACCCGGTCATCGCGGTGCAGAACACCGCCTCGCCCAGGGTCTGCCCGACGGCGCCGAAGGTCGTCCCGCGGAACACGCGGCCGTCTTCGAGCACCATCACCGCCGTATTGCCGCTCATGCCTCTTCTCCCGTCATCGCACCGGTCCATGCCGGATACACCGTCTTGTCGTCGCCCCGGAACCCGGTGTCCACCTCGGTTCCGGTCGCCAATTTCCAGCGAATTACCAGCACACCATCTTCCGTCATTACTTTTCCGGCATGCCCGCGCTCGGCGCGCACCGCGGTGATGGACTCCTGCGGAATCCAGATCGTGGTCGCGCCGTCGCGCTCGAGCAGAATGCCGCGCTCGAATCGAGTCAGTTCCGCCGTGGCCCGGAAACCCAGGTCGCCCACCGTGATTCGCTGAATCCAGCTCGGGGCCAGGGTGCTGCCGAGGTACAGGCCGGTGGTCGGCTCCAGCAGCTGCGCACCGCAGTCGGCGGGCACGGCCGGCAGTTCACCGATCGAGGCCGCCTGCCGCTTCGCCCGGCCGGTCCACGCGCGGTACATGCCCCACAGGGTCAGCACGAACAGCGCGAGCAGCCCGACGACCCACAGCCATCGCTCCAGCTCCATTTACGGTCCTCCTCGGTTCCCCGCCCGCCGAGCCTCCCCGGCAAGGACTTTGCCGTCGCGGGCCGTGATCGCGCCGCGCAGGAAGGTGGCGGACACCTTCGCGGGCAGGGTCATGGACTCGAACGGCGTGTTGTTGGCGATACTCGCCAAATCCTTGCTGCGGACGGTCCATTCCGCATCCGGGTCGATGAGCACCAGATTGGCGGGCTCACCGACCTCGAGGGGACGGCCCTGGTCATCGAGGCCGACGATGCGCGCCGGGTTCTCGCTCATGACGCGCGCCACACCGCGCCAGTCCAGCAGACCCGGGCGGACCATGGTCTCCACGATGATCGACAGCGCGGTCTCCAGGCCCAGCATGCCGGGACGGGCGGCGGCGAACTCGCAGCACTTGTCCTGTTCGGCGTGCGGGGCGTGATCGGTGGCGACACAGTCGATGACGCCCTCGGCCAGGGCCTGCCGCAGTGCGGCCACATCGGAGGATTCGCGCAGCGGCGGGTTCACGCGGTTGACCGCGTCGTAGGTCTCCAGGCGCGAATCGTCCAGGAGCAGGTGATGCGGGGTGACCTCGGCGGTGATCGAAATGCCCTGGGCCTTGGCCCATTTCAGCAGTTCGACGGTGCCGGCGGTGGAGGCGTGGCAGATGTGCACGCGGGCGCCGGCATCGCGGGCCAGCAGGGCGTCGCGGGCCACGATGGACTCCTCGGCGGCGCGCGGCCAGCCGGCCAGGCCCAGGCGGGCGGCGGTCGGACCCTCGTGCGCCACCGCGCCTTCGGTGAGACGCGGCTCCTCGGCGTGCTGGGCGATGAGCACGCCCAGGGAGTTCGCGTACTCGAGGGCACGGCGCATGATCAGCGGGTCGTAGACGCAGTGGCCGTCATCGGAGAACATGCGCACCGCGCCGACACTCTGGGCCATGGTGCCCATTTCGGCGAGCTGCTTGCCCTGCAGGCCGACGGTGACCGCACCCACCGGGTACACGTCGACCAGGCCGACCTCCTGGCCGCGCCGCCACACGTGGTCGGTGACCACGGCGGAGTCGGCGACCGGATTGGTATTGGCCATGGCGAACACCGCGGTGTAGCCGCCCAGAGCCGCTGCGGCGGAACCGGAGTCGATGGTCTCGGTGTCCTCGCGGCCCGGCTCGCGCAGATGCGTGTGCAGGTCGATGAAGCCCGGCAGCAGGTATTTGCCGGCGCCGTCGACGATCTCGGCCTCGACAATGCCCAGATCGGTGCCGATCTGCCGGATCTCGCCGTCGGCGAGCAGCACGTCGACCGGGTCGCCCTCACCGTAGAGACGGACGCTCTTGATCAGCACGTCGCTCATGCCACCACCTCATCCGTTCCGACCAGCAGGCGGAACAGCACCGCCATGCGCATGTGGACTCCGTTGTTGACCTGTTGCAGCACAGCCGCTTTCGGCGAATCGGCGACCGCGGAGGCGATCTCCATACCGCGCAGCATGGGGCCGGGGTGCAGCACCACCGCGTGCTCGTCGAGCATGCCGAGGCGGCGCTCGTTCAGGCCGTAGTTGATCGAGTACTCCCGCGCCGAGGGAAAGAAGCCGCCGTTCATGCGCTCGGCCTGCACGCGCAGCATCATGACCGCGTCCGCGCCGGGCAGTTCGGGGTCGAGGGAGTGCGAAATCCGCACCGGCCAGGCGTCCACGCCCACCGGCAGCAGCGTGCGCGGGGCCACCAGGACCACTTCGGCGCCAAGGGTGCTGAGCAGGAAGGCATTCGAGCGCGCCACCCGGCTGTGCAGAATGTCGCCGACCAGGACGATGCGCTTGCCCTCGAGGTCGCCGAGGCGCTGCCGCAGGGTCAGCGCGTCCAGCAGGGCCTGGGTCGGGTGCTCGTGCATGCCGTCGCCGGCATTGATGATGGACGGGCCGGGACCGTTGTAACCGCCGCTCTTGTCGGTCATCTCGGCGAACCAGCGCGCGATCTGATGCGCGGCGCCGGAGGCCGGATGCCGCACGATGAGCGCGTCCGCGCCCGCGGCGTGCAGGGTCAGCGCGGTATCGCGCAGCGACTCCCCCTTGGAGACAGAGGAACTCGACGCGCTCACATTGATGACGTCGGCGCTCATCCACTTCCCGGCGACCTCGAAGGAGACGCGGGTGCGGGTGGAGTTCTCGAAGAACACCGTCATGACGGTGCGGCCGCGCAGCGTCGGCAGCTTCTTGACCTCGCGGCCGAGCAGCGCCTGCTCGAATCGTTCGGCCTCGTCCAGCAATCCGGTGGCGGCGGCGCGGTCCAGATCGGTGACCGACAGCAGATGCTTCACTGGTCCTCGCCCTCCTGTCGCAGATACACACCGTCACGCCCGTCGTGCTCGCGCAGCAGCACCGAAATGTCCTCGGTGCGCGCGGTGGGCACGTTCTTGCCGACGTAGTCGGCGCGAATGGGCAGTTCGCGATGGCCGCGATCGATGAGCACGGCCAGCTGCACCGCGCGCGGGCGGCCCAGATCGCGCAGCCCGTCCAGGGCGGAGCGCACGGTGCGGCCGGAGAACAGCACATCGTCGACCAGCACGACCAGCGCGTCCTCGATACCGCCCTCGGGCACCGAGGTGCGTTCGAGGGGGCGATGCGGGCGCGAGCGCAGATCGTCGCGGTAGAGGGTGATGTCGAGGGAGCCCATGGCGGGGCGGACACCGGAGAACTCTTCGATCCGGTTGGCCAGCCGCGTGGCGAGAGTGGTTCCGCGGGTGGGGATTCCGATGAGAACGACGCGAGCGGCATGGGGATCGCCGGAATCGAGCGCGGTCTTCTCGATGATCTGGTGCGCCATGCGCGCGATGGTCCGGCCCACATCGGAATCGGACAGCAGCTCGCGTCCGGCCTGGACCTGTTCAGGGTCGTGCCGCTGCGAGTATTCGGCAGCGCTCGACTTGGCCGCCCGGTCTTCGGGCACAGCCATGCCGACCTCCTTCCCCGCCTCACCGGACGGTCCGTTAAAGGATGTCTTTTCGGCTCGGAAGCCTATCAGCGCCGCTCGGGGGCGAGCTCACCGCACCCCTGTGGCAACCGGCGGCCGCGGTGGCCGCGCGGAGCTGTTCCGGTGTTCATATCGGCGACCTGCCAGTTCGTCCCGATCGCGGTCCGCACGCCCGGCACCAGCGCATTCGTGTTCGAGATTTGCTGCGGGTAGCGCCGCAGTGTCAGCTACCTCACAGCTATGATCCGAACGTTTGGTTTGCAAGAGGTCCACCGCCATCGCCCGATGCTGGGAGGAATCTCACATGAACAAACCCGTGGTCTGGGCCATCGCCGCCGCCATCGCGATAGCCGGCCCGCTCATCGGCATCACCCTGCGCCGGCTGGTCGATCGCCTGGAGGCGAAGACCTCCACGCGCACCCGGGCGATGTACCGCATGGCCTTCGGGCTCGCCCGCGATATCGCGGTCCCGGTCTGCTCACTGGTCGGCCTCATGATCGCGGTCTCGCTGCCGACCGGACTGCCCATCTCCCCCGATCTGGTGCGCCGGATCCTGACGGCGGCCATGATGCTGGCCATTACGTTCGCGGTCTCACGACTGGCCGCGGAGGTCGTCATCTCCATTACCCGCCGGATCACCGGCGTGGCCGGATCGGTCAGCCTGTTCTCCACCATCACCAAGACCATCGTGCTGGTGCTGGGGCTGCTGATCACCCTCGACAGCGTGGGCGTGAAGATCACCCCGCTGCTCGGCGCGCTGGGCATCGGCGCGCTGGCCATCGCGCTCGCGCTCGAGGGCACGCTCGCCAATCTCTTCGCCGGCGTGCACATCCTCGCCTCGAAGACGGTGAATCCGGGCGATTTCGTCAAGCTCGACACCGGCGAGGTGGGCTGGGTCAGCGACGTCAACTGGCGCACCACCACCATCCAGGACATTCCGGGCAACTACATCATCGTGCCCAATCGCAAGTTCGCCGAGGCCATCCTCACCAACTACCACCGGCCCGAGCAGGACATGGCCATCACGGTGGAGGTCAGCGCGGCCTACGACAGCGATCTCGACTTCGTCGAGGAGGTGACCCTGGATGTGGCGCGGCGGGTGATGAAGGAGCTCGACTGCGGCTTCGCCAGCGCCGATCCGCGGGTGCGGTTCCACACCTTCGGCGATTCCGGCGTGGAATTCCGGGTGGTGCTGCGCACCCGCAACTACGAGGATCAGTACCTGCTGGTCAGCGAATTCATCAAGGCCCTGCACCGGCGCTACCGCCAGGAGCGCATCGTCATTCCGTACCCGATGCGGGTGCTGCACATCCAGTCGCCGACGACCGCGGCGCTGGCCAGCCTGGACCCGGACCTCTCGCTCACCACCGCGTCCGAGGTGAACGCCGATCTCGCGCGGCGCACCGAGCCCTGAGCCACGCGCTCGATCCCGGCGACCGAGATCGTCTATACACCGTATATCGCCGTGTGCGATGCTCGAAGGCGTGAGCAACGACGCCGCCTGGAACGACCCCACCACGATGACCTTCCGTGGCTTCGGAGGCATCTCGCTAGCGGGTGACAGCTGGGGCCCGGAGGACGGGCCGCTCGTGGTGTTCCTGCACGGCGGCGGCCAGACCCGGCACTCCTGGAAGGACTCCGGACTCGCGCTGGCCAAGGCCGGCATGCGCGCGGTGCTGCTCGACGCCCGCGGGCACGGCGACAGCGACTGGGCCCCGGACGGCAACTACCGCCGCGAGGCCATGGTCGAGGATCTGATGGGCGTGATCGACCAGCTCGGCCGTCCGGCCTTCGTGGTCGGCGCCAGCATGGGCGGGCTCACCGGGCTGCTCGCCACCGCGCATCCGCGGCCCGAGCGCATTACCGGGCTGGTGCTCGTCGATGTGGTGCCGCGCCCGGAGCGGGCGGGCGTCGAGCGGGTGCTCAACTTCCTCAGCGGGCATCCCGAGGGCTTCGCCACCCTCGAGGAGGCTGCCGACGCCGTGGCCGCCTACCTGCCGCATCGCCGCCGCCCGCGCAGTCCCGAAGGGCTGCAACGCAATCTGCGGCAGCGCGCCGACGGCCGCTGGTACTGGCACTGGGATCCGGCCATGATGTCCGGCCGCGGCGAGGATATCGACCTGCACAGCAATGTCCTCGAAGACGCCGCGCGCAATCTGGAGATTCCGGTGCTGCTGGTGCGCGGCGCGCTCTCCGACGTGGTGAGCGAGGCCGGGGTGGCCGCCTTCCGCGCCCTGGCGCCCGACGCCGAATACGCCGAGATCGGTGCGGCCGCCCACACCGCGGCCAGCGACGCCAATGACGAATTCACCGATGCCGTGGTCGATTTCGTGCGCAGTCATGTGAACGGCAGCTGACCGTCCACGGAATGTGACACGAGGCCGACGAGTTCACGGCCCCCGTTCACGAAACGAGCGTGCCCCCGGCCCACGGAGCGAGCCTGACCGACTCACCGGGCGAGCCCGACCGACTCACGGGGCGAGCGTTGCCTCGACAAGTTCGCCCGGGCTCGCCTGCGCACCCTCTCGCACGGCCTCCTCGAATCCGTTGTCGCCGAGGTGGTCTCGTACGACCTGCTCGATCCGGGCCACGTCCGGCTGGGAGCGATCGGTCAGGCCGCGCACCGCGGCGCTCGCCGCGAGCAGGCGCGCGGCCTGACCGTACCGCTCTTCGCGCAGCGCCAGATCCGCGACGCCGACGAGGACACCGGCGATCAGGGGTGCGTGCCCCGCCTCGGCTGCCGAGCGGAAGGATTCGGCGCGGTGGGCGCGGGCTGCGGCGAGATCCTCGGTGAGGTAGCCGAGCAGGTCGTGCACGACCGCGCGGATGAGGGCCCGGTCGGCGTGCTCGCCCAGCGCGGTGCGCGCGAGGTCGAGGTGGCGGCGGGCCTGGTCGGTGTCGCCGCTCCAGCGGGCCAGCTCGGCCTTCGACAGTGCCAGGTCGGAGAGCACATTCGGCCAGGCGACCCGGTCCGCCGCGCGCTGCGCCTCGGCCAGGGCCGTCGCGCTCGATTCGGAATCGCCCATGAGCCAATACAATTGGGCCTGCCGGGAGCGCATGCGCACAATGTCCTCGATGGCGCCGACCTCGGTGACGACCGCGATCGCCTGGCCGTAGTACTCGCAGGCGGCGGCGAATTCGCCGCGCATGGCAATGCGATCGGCCAGTTCGGTCAGGGCGAAGGAGATCCCCCACCGGTCGCCTATGGCGCGGAATTCGGTGAGCGCCTGTGCGAGACAGTCATCGGCCTCGCGGCCGGTGTCGCCGAGCTGAATGCGCATCTTGCCCAGGTGCAGGCGCACCAGGGCGCGCACCCAGGGATCCTCGTCGCCCGCCAGCGATTCCCACGCGGGCAGGATCTCGTCCGGTCCCTGCAGCATGCGTTCCAGCGGGGCGGCGATCTTCAGCACCGGATGGTTGCTCGGCACCCGCCGGCTGTATTCGTAGGCCTTGCGGATCCACTCCTCGGCCTCGAATTGGTCACCCTGGCGGCCGGAGGCCACGAACTGGACGACGAAGGCGTACACCATGGCCCGGCTCTTGTCGGCCACCTCGCCGGGCAGGGCGGTGGCCGCCATGATCAGCTCGTCGCCCTCGGCCTTGTGCCCGCCCAGCCACCAGTACCAGCCGGCGGCCGCGGCCAGCCGCATGGCGGCGTCCGCCTCCTGTGCCGCGATCGCGCCGCGCATGGCGGCGGCGATATTGTCGTGCTCGGCTTCCAGGGTGGCGAGCCATTCCAATTGCTCGGCGCGGCGCAGATAGGTGTCGGCGACCTCGACGAGGTCGGTGAAGTAGCCCAGATGCGCGTGCCGCGCCGAATCCGCTTCGCCCGCTTCGGCGAGACGCTGCTGGGCGTATTCCTTGATGGTGCCGAGCATGCGGAAGCGCGGCGCCGGGCCGTCCTCGGTGAGGACCAGCGATTTCTCGGTCAGCGCGGTCAGCAGATCGAGCACCTCCCAGGACTCGACCGTCTCGTCGGTGCAGACCCGTTCTGCCGCTTCGAGACTCGCGCCGCCGGAGAACACCGACAGGCGGCGCAGTACGGCCCGTTCGGCGTCGGTGAGCAGTTCCCAGCTCCAGTCGACCACCGCGCGCAGGGTGCGGTGTCGCGGCAGGGCGGTGCGGCTGCCGCCGGTCAGCAGGCGGAAGCGGTCGTCGAGGCCATTGGCGAGCTGTTCGAGGGACATGGTGC